>DATKAG010000500.1:0-8798 GCA_035498355.1 Myxococcales bacterium
TCGGCGTCGATCCCAATCCCTTCATGGAGGGCTACCTGCGCGCGGAGGCGGCCCGGCTGGGCATCCCCATCCAGTTCCACCTGGGGACGGCGGAGAGCCTGCCGCTGCCCGACGGCAGCGTGGACGCGGTGATCAGCACGCTGGCGCTCTGCAGCACCGCCAGCCAGGAGCAGGCGCTGCAGGAGGCGCTGCGGGTCCTGAAGAAGGGCGGACGGCTGCTCTTCCTCGAGCACGTCGCGGCCCCGCGGGGCACGCGGCTGCGGACCCTGCAGGACCTGGTGACGCCCTTCTGGAGGCGCCTGGGAGACGGCTGCCGCCCGAATCGGGAGACCTGGGTGGCGCTGGAGCGGGCCGGGTTCGCCAGCCTGACCTACCAGCGCTTCACCGCCCCCACGTTCCTGATCAGCCCGGAGATCGTGGGACAGGCGGCCAAGGCCGGCTGAACACGGCCGCGGTAGAGTCCCCGCCGTGCGAGCCGAGGACATCTCCCCGGGCGAGGCGCGGCGCATCGCTCTCGCCGCCCAGGATCTCGCGGGACCGCCCTCCGGGCGCGAGGTGGACGCGCGCGCGGTGGTCGCCGCCGTGCGCCGGCTGGGCGCCTTGCAGATGGACTCGGTGAACGTGCTGGTGCGCGCGCACTACCTGCCGCTGCTGGCCCGGCTGGGGCCCTACCCGCGAGAGACGCTCGACCGGCTGGCCTGGGGCAGCGGCAGGCGCGTGCTCTTCGAGTACTGGGGCCACATGTGCTCGCTGCTCCCGCTGGAGACCTATCCCCTGTTCCGCTGGAGGATGGAGCGGGCGGAGAGCGGGAAGGGAGTCTGGCGGTTCATCGCCCGCCTTTCGCGGGACAAGCCCGAGCTGGTGGCGCGGGTGGAGCGCGAGGTGCGGCAGAGGGGCCCGATCACCGCGGGAGAGCTGGCCGACAGGCCGCGAGCGTCGGGCGGCTGGTGGGGATGGAGCGAGCACAAGGCGGCGCTGGAGTACCTCTTCTGGACCGGGCGCCTGGCCACCGCGGAGCGGCGCAATTTCGAGCGGGTGTACGACGTCGCCGAGCGCGTCATCCCCGAGAAGGTGCGGGCGCTCCCGGTGCCGGACGTGGCCGCCCAGCAGCGGGCCCTTCTCACCCGGGCGGCGGCCGCGCTGGGCATCGGCACTGCCGCGGATCTCGCCTGTTACTTCCAGCTCTCCCCGGTCGAGATCCGCCCGCGGATTGCCGAGCTGGCGGAGGAAGGGACGCTCCGCGAGGCGCGGGTGGAAGGCTGGAAGCAGCCGGCCTGGCTGGCGCGCGGCGCGCGGCTGCCCCGGTCCGCCGGGGCGGCGGCCCTGCTCTCGCCCTTCGACTCGCTGGTCTGGGACCGGGCTCGGGTGCAGCGGCTCTTCGGGTTCCACTACCGGATCTCCATCTACACGCCGGCGCATCTCAGGACGCACGGCTACTACGTGCTCCCCTTCCTCCTCGGCGATCGGCTGGTGGCGCGGGTCGATCTGAAGAGCGACCGGGCCAACGGAGCGCTGCTCCTGCGCAGCCTCCACTTCGAGCCCGGGATCCGGCGCCGCGAGGTGATGCCCAGGCTGCGGGAGAAGCTTCTGGAGATGGCAAGATGGCTGGGCCTCGACCGGGTGCTGGAGCGCACGTGACCGAGCCGGACGCACGCCTGTGGACGCCGTCGGCCGGACGGATCGAGTCCGCCGGGATCACCCGCTACCGCCGCTGGCTGGAGCGGGAGCGCGGCCTGCGCTTCGCGGGCTACGACGACCTCTGGCGCTGGTCGGTGGAAGAGCTGGAACCGTTCTGGGCCTCGATCTGGGACTTCTGCGGGGTGATTGCGCACCACCCGTACCGGCAGGTGCTGGAGAAGCGGGTGATGCCGGGCGCGCGCTGGTTCGAAGGCGCCACCGTCAGCTACGCGGAGCAGTCGCTCTGGCGCGCGCTGCGCCCGGAATGGAAGGAGCGCCCGGCGCTGGTCTTCGAGTCGGAGTCCCGGCCGCCGCTGGAGCTGTCCTGGGGGGCCCTGGGCGCGCAGGTGGGAGCGCTGGCCGCCGCCCTCGCCCGCCTCGGCGTCCGGCAGGGCGACCGGGTCGCCGCGTACCTGCCCAACGTGCCCGAATCGGTGATCGGGCTGCTCGCCTGCGCCAGCCTGGGCGCCGTCTGGTCGAGCGCGGCCCCGGACATGGGCCCGGTCGGGGTGCTGGACCGGTTCCGGCAGATCGCTCCCAAGGTGCTCTTCGCGGTGGACGGTTACCGCTACGGCGGCAAGGCGTTCGATCGCCGCGAGACGGTCCGGGAAATCGTCCGCGAGCTGCCCTCGGTGGAGGCGGTGGTGCTGGTCCCCCACCTCGACGCCGGCGCGTCGATCGATCCGCCCGGGAAGGCGCCGGCACTCTCCTTCGCCGAGGCCGTCGCCGTCCCGGCGCCGCTCTCCTTCACCCCGGTTCCCTTCGCGCACCCTCTCTGGGTGGTCTACTCCTCGGGCACGAGCGGGATGCCCAAGCCCATCGTGCACGGGCACGGCGGGACCATCCTGGAGAACCTCAAGGCCGACGCCCTGCACCTGGACGTGGGCGAAGGCGACCGGTTCTGCTGGTTCTCCTCCACCAACTGGATCATGTGGAACCTGTGGGTGGCGACGCTCGCCTCCGGCTGCACCATCCTGCAACTCGACGGCAATCCCGCCTGGCCCGAGCCGGGAGCGCTCTTCCGCTTCGCCGCGCGGCGGCGCGCCAGCTTCCTCGGCACCAGCCCCGCCTACCTCGCCTCCTGCATCAAGGCGAGGGTCTCTCCTCGCAAGGAGGACGATCTCTCCTCGCTGCGCGCCATCGGCTCCACCGGCTCGCCCCTTCCGGCCGAGGCCTGCCGCTGGGTATACGAGGAGGTCCACCCCGACGCCCTGCTCGCCTCCATCTCCGGGGGCACCGAGGCGGGCGCGGCCTTCCTCACCTCCTGCCCCATCCTCCCCGTGTACGCGGGCGAGATGCAGTGCCGCGGGCTGGGCGTGGCGGTCCGCTCGCTCGACGAGGGGGGGCGCGAGGTGATGGACCAGGTGGGCGAACTGGTGATCGCCCAGCCCATGCCATCGATGCCTCTCTACTTCTGGGGAGACGCGGACGGCCGCCGCTACCGCGAGAGCTACTTCGAGACCTGGCCCGGCCTCTGGCGCCACGGCGACTGGCTGCGCCTGCTGCCCCGCCCCGAATCGGTCACCGCCGTCATCTACGGCCGCTCCGATTCCACCATCAACCGCCACGGCATCCGCATGGGGACGAGCGAGATCTACCGGGTGGTGGAGGAGTTCCCCGAGGTGGCGGACTCGCTGGTGGTGGACCTGGAGTACCTGGGGCGGGAATCGTTCCTCCCCCTCTTCGTGGTCCTGCGCGAGGGGTCGTCCACCGTGACGCCCGACCTGCGGCAGCGGCTCTTCCAGGCCATCCGCACGAGGATCTCTCCCCGTCACGTGCCCGACGAGGTGTTCGCCATCCCCGAGGTGCCGCGCACGCTCTCGGGGAAGAAGATGGAGGTGCCCGTGAGGAAGATCCTCCTCGGGCACCCGGTGGAGCGCTCCGCGAACCGCGACGCCATGGCCAACCCGGCCTCGCTGGACTGGTTCGTCGACTTCGCCCGCGAGCGAGGCGGCACGTCCTAGTCGTCGTGATCGTGCCCCCCGTGCCCGAAGAAGTCGCCGGAGTCGTGCGACTCGGGCGCCGGCGGCAGCGGCCGTCCGCCCGGACCGCGGGCGAAGGTGAGGGGCGACTCCGGCTCCTGCTGCTCCACTCCCGGCCGGCTCCAGTCGCACACGCCGCCGGGGAAGACCGCCTTCAGGCGGTTCACCTGGCCGGTGCTGAGGACGGCCGGCAGGTAGTCGCGGGTGTCCAGCTTCTTGAGCCGGCACTTGAGGATGTCCTCGGTGAGCGGCCCGCCGGCCACCTGGCGCGGTGAGGCGTGCTTGGGCAGCCGCGGGTCGGCGTCGCAGACCGCGAAGTCGAACACCGGGGTGGTGAAGTTGGTGTCGCCCGTCAGGTAGCAGAGGTCGACCGCGTTGGAGGGCTTGGCGCGGATCACCTGCGACTGCGTGCGCACGGAGTTCAGGGTGTCCTTGGGGGCGCTGATCAGGAGGTTGGAGAGCCAGACGTCCATGGTGAGGAAGGAGTTGAGGGTCACCGCCGTGACCTGCGCGGCGGTGGCAGGCAAGAGCCCGGTGCCATAGCGCCACATCACCTGGTTGCCGTGGTTGCCGTGGTTCTTGGCCTCGATGCGGGCCCGCTCGGAGAAGCTGCGCCAGATGTAGTGGATGCCCTGCTCGTCCCAGCCGCGGGAGTCGATGATCGGCACCTTCCCCAGGTTCTTGCCGCTGGAGAGGATGCCGGCGCGGTAGGCGATGTCCAGGGCGGAGTGGTCGGCCACCGTGCGGGCGGGGATGCGGTTGGAGTCGGCGTCGAATCCGCCGATCTTCTCGTTCAGGACCACGAACTCCTCGGCGCTGATGGCGCCGGAGGTGAGGGCCTTGAGCCCGTACTGGATGCCCGTGTTGTCGCCGGTCTGGGCCGCGCGCACGCTCCCCGGAGCGTTCTCGTTGGGGACCGTTCCCCAGACGGCGGTGGCCAGGTCGGCATCGCCGCAGCGGGTGCCGTTGGGGTTGTTGACCGGGTCGTAGACCAGGGCCGCGGGCAGGCGGCAGTTGTTGCGCGGCGCTCCCACCGGGGCAATCGTCCCGGTGGTCTGGTTGGTGACCAGCACCGGCACGTAGTTGCCCGGCTTGTTGTTGAAGCCGAAGGAGTTGTTCCACGACTGGCAGCCCAGCTGGTCGAGGTGCCCGTTGATGGCCGTCTTCTTGGCGTTGATCTGCGTCTGGGTGAGGCCGGTCTGCAGGTTGAGAAAGTCGGCGCTGGCGTAGAAGTTCACCAGCAAGACGCAGTCCAGCACCTCGGAGCCGGTGGTGATGGAGTCGGGGAAGTCGCAGCTCGGCTGGATGCCGTCGAGCAGGCCGGGGAAGATGGAGGACACGGTGTTCTGCTGGATGGAGCCGCCCGAGCAGCCGTTGCCCATGGTGTACTTGATCTCCCCGTAGGTATCGACGATGTGCTCCTTCATCATCATCAGGGTCTCGGCCACCAGCACCCGGTTGGAGTTGAAGAGCGAGTCGGTGAGGCTGTTGTCCACCACCATGAAGCCGCGGGAGAGGGCGGAGTCATCGGCCCAGTTCTGCTCGGTGCGGAACTGCTGGCGGGGCTGCCCGGTGGAAGCGCCGAAGGAGTAGACCACCTTGCCGTTCCACTGCGCCTGCGGGGCCAGGGCGGTCCAGCCGGCGTTGGGATCGAAGAGCACGGCGACGTCGTAGATGCCGCGGTTCATGGTGCCCCGCTCCACCCGCACGATGTACGGCACGGTCACGCCCGCGTTGGTGGTGGTGGTGGCGAGGTCGGCCGGGGTGGTGCCCGGCGTGTAGGGCTTGAAGCAGTTGTTGGTGGGCGGCGCGGCCGGCGGGCTGGGATCGGGGAGCGCCGTGGAGCAGGGCGTGGTGGTGGTGCGATAGAAGAGCTTGAACTCGGTGGCGATGTTGCACTGCGCGTCGACGGCGAAGGTGGTCAGGCCGCTGGCGTTCGAAGCGGGCTTGGGAGGAGTGACCGTGTCGTCCTCGGCCACGGGCGTGGGCGTGGCGCACACCCAGGGCTGCGTCTGCGAGCCGAGGAGGATGGGGCCGCCGCGCACGTGGTTGGTGATGGTCAGCTCGGCAAAGGGATGGCCCCAGCCGTGGCCGGCGCTGGCGAAGAAGAAGTTCCGCCCCGTCCGCAGCCCCGTCACCACCCCGCGCAGGGTGCGCGCGTGGTCGTCGGACACGAAGTCCGAAGTGACGTCCCTGCCGTTGAGCGAAAGCGTCACCTTGCGCAAGGAGACGTTCCTGGGGGCGGTCACCTCCACCAGCGCGTCGCCGTCGCTGATCAGGTCGGCGCGGTTCCCCAGGGTGCGGATCTCGAAGTCGTTCGACCCGTGGTGATCCCCCTCGTGCATGGCCTGCGACCCGGCGGAGGTGAGATCCTTTTCCGACTCCGGAGCCCCGGAGCCGCAGCCCGCGACGGCGGCCGCGAGAGTCGCCACGACGACCAGACCGGTCCGCGCGGTCAGACCAAAGCGCATGCTCATTGTGTTCCCCTGTCCTGATGGGCGGGAAATTGGACCTGACGCCCCCGCCGTCCCTTTACTCCCATTGCCGCGGTTGGCGCCAGCAGACCGGGCCGGCGGCGGGATGACGCGGCGCGTTCCGACTCAGGTCCCGATCCGCACCAGCTCCAGCAGCGGCTCGTCCTCCGGCCTCGGCTGCGAGAGGTCGACGGCGCAATCGAGCATCCAATCCCCGTGTAAGGTCGCGTCTTCTCCGGCACCGGAGCCCGAAACGCTCGCCAGCGAAAGCTGCGCCTTGAATCGCTTGAGCCCGTCGGGCAGCAGGACGCTCCGGTCCGGCCGGCGCGCGCGCGGCGTGGTGTCGAGCGCGCCCAGGTCCGCGAGGCAGGGAGCGAGCTCCGCCTCCAGCTCCGCGGCGGTCCAGGCCGCATCGGGCGAAGGGGCCCGCAGCCCCGCCGCCGCGGCGGCGAAGTCGCGCCGGGCGAGGGCGAGAAGCAGCCGGTGCATCTCGGTGCGCACCCGAGCCTTGAGCGCGCGCGGGTCGCGCAACAGCGCGTCGGTGTCGCGCGGCCGCGCCGCCAGCGCCTCGCGGTGCGCCTGCGCCGCGGCCAGCCGGCGGGCCTTCTCCTCCGCCGAAGCCTGGGGATCGAGCAGCGACTCCCACTCGTCGAGCAGGCTGGAATCGGCCCCCCGGACCGTGGCGCGGAGGAAGGCGAGCAGGTCGTCCACGCCCTCGTCCCGCGCCTCCTCCGGAACGGTCTGCAAGAGCGTCTTGTAGGCGTCGTTCAGGTAGCGCAAGAGAACGCCCTCGCTGCGCTGCACGCCGTAGTCGCGGACGTAGTCGTCGAACGAGCTGCCCCGCTCGAAGAGCTCGCGCGCCACGCTCTTGGGCCGCACGTCCTCGGCCCCGACCCAGGGATGGCGACCGGCGAAGGCGTTGAAGGAATCGTAGAGGAACTCCCGCAGCGGCTTGGGCCACTCCACCTTCTCCAGCTCTTCCATCCGCTCCGCGTAGTCCAGGCCCCGGGCCTTGAGCTCGGCCACCTTCTCCCCCTTGGCCCGGTCGAGCTGGGCCCAGAGCACGGGCATGGGGTCCTCGAGGATCGACTCCACCAGGGTGAGCACGTCCAGGGCGTACGTCGGGGCCGCCGGGTCCAGCCGGGGGAGCGTGTCCAGCAGCCAGAGGGCCAGCGTGTGGTGGATGGAGAAGTCGCGCTGCAGGTCCTTCGCCACCTCCAGGTGGGGGGCGAGGTACTGGTTGCCGCGCACCAGCCGGACCAGGCCCGCGGCCCGCAGGCGCCGGCTGCAGGCCGCCGCGGTCCGCAGGTGGATGCGCTTGCTCCCCTCGTTCCCGTGCGAGCGGCGCACCATCAGGACCAGGCGCGCGTAGCCCTGCGGGCCCGAAGTGTCGCGCGCGGAGGTCTGGGCCTCGGCCTGGAGCAGGTGGAGCAGCATCCCGTGCGTCACCTGGAAGCGGGACTCCAGCGGCTCGGGCGGCCTGGTGCAGAGGCGCTCGAAGGTGGCGCGGTCCCAGTGGACGTAGCCTTTGGCGGGAGGGCTCTTGCGCACCACCTTCTTTCCCGCCTGCTTCTTCTGCTCGAGCTTCAGGTTCTCGATCACGTGCTCGGGCGCCTGGGCAACCACGTAGCCCCGCTCGTCGAACCCCTTGCGCCCCGCCCGGCCGGCCACCTGGAGGAAGTCGCGCACGGTGAGCTGGGCCGTCTTCTCCCCGTCGAACTTGCAGAGCTGGGTGAAGAGCACGGTGCGGATGGGGATGTTCACCCCCACCCCCAGGGTGTCGGTCCCGCTCACCACCTTGAGCAGGCCCTGCTGGGCGAGCTTCTCCACCAGCAGCCGGTAGCGCGGCAACAGGCCGGCGTGGTGCAGCCCGATGCCGTGCTGGAGGAAGCGCTGCAGGTCCTTGCCGTACGGGGTGTCGAAGCGGGCGCCCGCATCTCGCAGCGCCTCCTTCAGCCGCTGCTTCTCCTCCTTGGAGGAGAAGTCCGCCGACATGAGGTCCTGCGCCCGCTCGGCCGCCCCGCGCTGGGAGAAGTTGACCAGGTAGACCGGGGCGCGGGCCTGGGAGACGAGCCTCTCCAGGGTCTCGTGCAAGGGGGTCTCGGCGTAGGAGAATTCCAGCGGGACCGGCCGGCGCGCGGAGCCGATGTGCGCCGCCTCGCGGCCGCTCACCTGCTCCAGCGCCTTCTCGATGGCCGAGGTGTCGCCCAGGGTCGCGCTCATGAGCAGGAACTGCGTCTTCTCCAGGAGGAGGAGCGGCACCTGCCAGGCGGCGCCGCGCTCGCGGTCGGCGTAGTAATGGAACTCGTCCATCACCACGCAGTCGGCGCGCAGGCACGGATCCCGCAGGACCAGGTTGGAGAGCACTTCGGCGGTGCAGACCAGCACCGGGGCCTCGCGGTTGATGGCCGCGTCGCCGGTCACCATCCCCACGTTGCGGGCGCCGAAGGCGTCGCAGAGAGCGAAGAACTTCTCGTTCACCAGCGCCTTGATCGGGCAGGTGTAGACGGAGACCTGCCCGCGGCACATCGCGAGGAAATGGAGGAAGGTGGCCACCAGCGACTTGCCCGAACCCGTGGGCGTCGCCAGCACCAGGTGCTTTCCGGAGAGCAGCTCGAGGAGCGCCTCTTCCTGCTCGGGATAGAGGGTGAGCCCCTGCGCCGCC
>DATKAG010000501.1:0-7045 GCA_035498355.1 Myxococcales bacterium
CACCCAGCGCGCCAGCGTCATCAGGGCCCTCCCGTCGAACTGCGGCCAGGGCGTCTTCCAGAAGATCGCCGCCCGGTCGACCATCCAGTGCCAGCCGGTGTGGGCCACCAGGGCGGAGAGGATGATCACCCCCACCCGCCCCTTGAGGACGGACTTCCGGAGCAGCGCCAGCACGGGCAGCATCACCGCCAGCACGGCGATCTGGCCGATCTCGATGCCCACGTTGAAGGAGAGCAGCGCCACCACCAGGTGGTGGCCGGCGAACATGAGGTTCTCCTTCAGCCCGTAGGAGAAGCCGAAGCCGTGCACCAGGCCGAAGAGCCCGGTGATCAGCCAGCGGCGGCGCAGGTCGACGCCGGCGATGTTCTCCAGGGCCATCCAGACGATGGAGGCGGCGATGGCCGTCTCCACGAAGGGCGGGAACCAGTCGCCGCCGGGACCGAGCCCGTAGGCCGAGCCCAGCAGGGTGAAGGAGTGGGCCACGGTGAAGGCGGTGATGATCGCCGCCACCTCGCGGAGGCGGAGGAAGGGGATCACCAGGCAGAGGAGGAAGAGGAGGTGGTCGTAGCCGGTGAGGATGTGCTTGATGCCCAGGACCACGAAGCTCGCGCCTGCCCGGTACCATTCCGGGTTGAGCGACACCCTGCCGGACTCGCTGGTGATCATCATCGCCTGCCCTTCCTCGCCCGGAGGGAGGTAGCGGATGGTCATCTTCAGGTAGTCCTTCAGTTCCGGGGCGACCTGGGTCTGGATGGCGAACCGCGAGCTCGCCGAGCGGATGGCATACGTCAGGTGGGCGTCGAAGTAGCCCTGGTCGATGAAGATCTGCGTGTCGGGCTCCGGGGGCCGGGCGACGTGCTCCACCGCCGTCTCGTACTCCCGGAACGACCGGTCCGAAGGAAGCGAGAAGCGGCCCACGGCGCTCCGGGGCGAAAGCGCGCGGCCGTCCTCGAAGAGGGTGATGTCGTGCCCCAGGCCCGCCAGCAGTTTCTCCAGGGCGGGCCCGGAGGTGTCCAGATCGATCCACACGCCCTTCACCGGGATCTTGATGGTGCGGGTGAGGTGCAGGGGCAGCCGGACGACCAGGTGCGCCTGGCCGGGGTCCAGCTTGACGAACGAGGTGATCACGCTGTCGAGCTTGAACTCGTGCGCCAGGGCGGCGAGCCCGAGGAACGTGAAGGCCGCTGCTGCGGACAGGGCGAGCCCGCGGTGTCGGATCATCGGAGAATCCTCCCCCCTCCAAGGTTACAGCGGCTGCCGGGAGAGGGGGAAACGCCCCCTCCCGGCAGCCGCCTTCGCCATCAGCAGGCGCAGAGCGCCTAATCGTCGTCGCGGCTGTGCCCGTCCCCGCCCACGTCCCTCGGGTTGTAGTGCTTGAGGGTCACGTCGGGATAGCCCGAGGGGCGGAAGTTTCTCGTCTTCGCGTCATCCAGGTCCGCCACCGGCACGAACTTCTGGATGCGCCGCCCGTTGATGGTCTCGCCCGTGAACAGGTTGCCCCTGGAGTCGAGGCCGAGAGAGTGCAGGAAGGTGAAGTCGCCGGCCGCGTGGCCGGGGACGCCGAACCCGGCGAGGATGTAGTCGGGCCAGTGGCCGCACTCGACCGTGGTGCAGGTCCCGGTGTTGGCCACCGCGAGCTTGTGATCGAAGGTCCAGACGATCTCGTTGCCGCCGTCCGCCTCGAAGAAGAAGTCCTGGTCCCGGTCGATGGAGAAGTCGAGGTCCCAGGCCGATCCGGCCGTGCCCAGCACGTTGGTGTAGGCCCCGTCGGCGCGGCCCGCGGTCACGCCCGTGCCCGGGATGACGCTGATGATCCGGACTGGCTGGCAGACCGGCGTGTCGCCCTGCACCCAGACCGAGGGCGACGCCGGGGCCCCCGCGGCGTTCGTGCAGTGGGAGGGGTTCTTCTCGTAGACGAGGATGCGGTCGCTGGCGCGATCGCAGACGTAGAGGAACCCGTCCTTGCCGAGGATCATGCAGTGGGGATGTCCGCCGTCGCCCGAGGCGAAGCTTCCGCGATCATGCGCGGTGGCGTTGGGGTTGGCGCTGTTCTGCACCACGCCGCCCCAGTGCCGCAGCCACTTGCCGTTCCTGTCGAACACCACCACGCGGTGGTTCCCGTACCCGTCCGGGACGTAGATGCTGCCGGTCTGGTGGGTGACCGGATCGGGGAGAGGGTCGACCCGCATGTTCGGAGGCTCGTTGAGCAGCGTCTGGCTGTTGTTGGCCAGGGGGTTCGCGCCGGAGTTGCCGCAGGTGTTGGCGGGCGGGTTGTCGCAGACTCCCCGCAGCCCGATCTGCAGCAGCAGCTTGCTCCCGTCGTGCGTGTACTTCTGCACGATGCCGTCGCCGTTGCCGGCGATCCAGACATTGTCCTGGTAGTCGACATAGAGGCCGTGGATGCCCATCGGCACTCCGTGCACCGCATCGTGGCAGGCCTTCCCGTCACAGCCGACGGGATCGATGGGGGCGGCCCACCAGGGGGCGGTGGTGGTGGGGAGGTTGGGCGGCCAGGAATTCACCACGTTCCCTTCTCGATCGAATTCCACCACCGAGGGAGTCGGGGTGGCGACCAGCGTCTCCGGCGACACCAGGTTGCCCTGGGGCGCTCGAGTGACGATGAAGACGTGATCGTTGGCGTCGAACCCGTGCCCGGCCACCTCGCCGGTCACCCAGGACTTGCTCGATCCGGGCCCGGTGGCGCGGAAGCCGTCGGTGGCGGCGGCAGGGTTCGTCTCTCTCACGATGGGAAGCGGCTTGGGCCAGAAGGGATCGACCTGGAACGCCGGCGCCCGCGAACGTCCGTGGGCAGTAGCCTGGCCGAACGGGCTCCAGAAGCCCAGCCCGATGATCAAAGCGGGCGCGAGCACGCCCAGGTAAACGAACCGCCATTTCATCGTCACGGCGCTCTCCTCGATGCGAGCACGTCGGAGAGAGGATCGGGGTGCGGCCCCGAAAGAGCAGGCCCGGCGCGAGGAAGTCCTCTTACGGTGGATGTCCAGCGTGCTGTGGGCGCCTGTGCGCACCCGGTTCATTTCACAGTCAAGTCCCGCCGCGTTGTGTCCTCCAGTCGACGCCCGCGACTTCCAGGCGGGGACACGACCAAGGGCGCAGGCCGCTCCGCAATCAATGCGTCCGCCACCCCATCTGCTTCTCGGCCGGCGACAGCTCGCTCCAGGTCTTGCCGATGAAAGGGTGCAGCTTGGCGTCGAAATTCCCCCCCAGATCGATGAGGGCCGCGAGCGCGCTCTCCCGGAAGTAGGGATGGGTCGAGGAGGGCACGCAGGAGATTCGCACGCCGGTGGACCCCACCGTCACCTCCAGGTCGGAGTCGTCGCACTCGTCGCACTCGAAGGTCCCGCTCTCCCGCACCTGGCCGATGTGCGGCCACTGGTGCCCGGCCTCGATGGAGTCCTTCACCAGGTGCGTGCGCAGGCCCATGCGCGCGTCCAGCTTGTCCTTGATCTGCTGCAGGGTGGGGCTGCGCTGTTCGAAGGTCACGTCGTAGTGGATGATCGCCATCAGTCCTCCAGTTCTCTGCTGCCGGGCCGGTCCTTGCGGCGGACGCCGAGCAGGTATGCGCTGATGAAAGGATCCAGCTCCCCGTCCAGCACCGCGTCGGGGTTGCCGCTCTCCACCCCGGTGCGCACGTCCTTCACCATCCGGTAGGGAGCGAGCACGTAGTTGCGGATCTGCGAGCCGAAGGAGATGTCCGCCTTGGCGGCCTCGATCTTCTCCTTCTCCGCCTGCTGCTTGCGCAGCTCCAGCTGGTAGAGGCGGGACTTGAGCACCTTCCAGGCCATGTCCCGGTTCTTGTGCTGGCTGCGCTCGTTCTGCATGGAGACCACGATGCCGGTGGGCAGGTGGGTCATGCGGATGGCCGAGTCGGTCTTGTTCACCTTCTGCCCGCCCGCCCCCGAGGCGCGGAAGGTGTCAATGCGCACGTCGGCCGGGTTGAGGTCCACCTCGATCTCTTCGTCCACCTCCGGGTAGACGAAGACGCTGGCGAAGGAAGTGTGCCGGCGGGCGTTGGAGTCGAAGGGCGAGATGCGCACCAGCCGGTGCACGCCCACCTCCGCCTTCAGCCAGCCGTAGGCGTGGTCGCCACGGGCGATGAAGGAGGCGTTCTTGATCCCCGCCTCCTCCCCCGCCTGGAAGTCGCCCAGCTCCACCTGCCACCCCTTCCGCTCGCAGTAGCGGGTGTACATGCGGAAGAGCATCAGCGCCCAGTCCTGCGACTCGGTGCCCCCCGCGCCGGCGTTGATCTCCACGATGGCGTTGAGGCGGTCCTGCGGGCCGCCCAGCATGCGCGCCAGCTCCAGCCGCTCCGCGCCCCGCTCCGCCTCGGCCACCGCCCCCTTCGCCTCCTGGCGGGTGGCCTCGTCGTTCGCCTCCTCGGCCAGCTCGTGCAGCGCCAGCGCGTCCTCCAGCTTCTGCCGCTCGCGCTCGTATCCGGCGATCTGCAGCTCCAGGTCGCTCTTCTCCTTGCTCAGGGCCTGGGCGCGCTTCTGCTCCTCCCAGAAGCCGGGCTGCACGCTCTCCCGCTCGATCAGCTCGACGCGCGCGCGCTTGCGATCGATGTCAAAGCGTCCCCCGGAGCGCCTCGAAGCGCCGGGAGAGATCGTCCAGCTCGGGAGGGAGCGACGCCATGCCAGAGGCTCTACCGCGAAATTGCCGCGGAGGGAACGGACATCTCGGAGAGCGAGGCGCCCACCATGCCCTCGCGCCCCAGCAGCCTCTTCTCCGCCGCCGCCATCCGGCGCGCGGAGGCAGGATCGCCGTGGTCGTGGCCGCGGCAGTGGAGGAGCCCGTGGGCCAGCAGCCGGCGCAATTCCGCCGCCAGCGGCCAGCCGCCTTCCCGCGCCTGCCTCCGGGCGGTGTCGAGGGAGATGACCACCTCTCCCAACCCCGAAAAAGCGAGCACGTCGGTGCTCCGGTCCTTGCCGCGGAAGCGGCGGTTGAGCCCGCGTATCTCCCGGTCGGAGATCAAGGCTATGGAGAGATCCTCCTTCACCCAGCTCCGGGCCGCGGCGCGCAGCACGGCGGCAGCGTAGCCGGCGCCGGCCGCCTTCACGGCTACCTCCACCCTTCCCCGGCGTTCTTGTGGCGGCTTCCTGCGCATGGCTGCGCCGCGGTAGCAGAGGGGCGGACATTCCGTCAATCCGCAGGGTTGGGCAAAGAGCAGGCGGGCGTGGGCCCCCTTCCGTTCCTCCTCGCCAGTCGTTAGATCTCTGTCGAGGAACGAGCCCCCATGCGCCGCTGGCCCTACATCCTGGTGGTGGACGACGACGCCGACTTCCGCGTCGGCCTGCGCACCGCGCTGGAGATGAAGGGCTACCAGGTGGACGAGGCCGCCAACGGGGAAGAGGCGTTCCTCAAGCTGGCGGAGAAGCCGCCGCTGCTGGTGCTGCTCGACCTGCAGATGCCGGTGATGAACGGCCGGGAGATGCTGCAGCGGATGCGCTCCACCACCGAGCTGCGCGAGGTCCCGGTGGTGATCATCTCCGGCTTCGGCTTCGAGTGGGAGGCGGAGCTGATGGGCGCCCAGGGCTACATCGGCAAGCCCTTCGAGCCGCAGGAGCTGGAGTCGACCATCGCCCAGCTGCTCCGCCCACGGCTGGTCACTTCGCGCCCGGCAGCGGAGAAGCCGGTGGTGAAGCTGCGCTCCTGAGCGCCCGCTCCTCGGCGCCCAACGAGGTGATCCGCTGGTTGATCCGATCGGCGAACCTCTTGTGGTGGCTGAGCCGCGTGTCCCCGGGGATCTGCGGTAGCTCCAGCGGCTCGCCGAAGACGGCGATCACCGGCCGCTCTTTCCGCCAGCTCGCCTTCGCCTCCGCCCAGAGGCTGTTGCTCAGCCCGAGGATGAAGGCGGGCAGCACCACCGGCCGAGCCTTCAGCGCCAGCTCCCCGGCGCCGGGCTGGGCGGGCAACAGCGTGTAGGGATCGTCGGTCTTGTTGCGCGTCCCTTCCGGGTGGAAGCCCACCGCCTGCCCCGGCGTGCGCAGCTTCTGCAGCAGGATGTCCAGGGAGAGCCGGTTCATCGCCTTCTTGGCGGAGGAGCGGAAGAAGGGGGGAAACATCGACCCGCCGGTAAAGGTCATCCCGAGGAGCAGCCCCGGCACCGTCTCGTAGAAGAAGTTGGAGCGGACGGGAAAGCTCACCTTGCGCCCCAGCCGGGTGATGAGGATCCAGCCGAGGACGAAGAGGTCGAAGAAGGTGCGGTGATTCGCCACCAGGAGGATGGGCGCCTCCGCGGGGATCCCCTGCAGGCGCTCCAGCCCGTGGATGCGCAGGCGGCTGCGCACCAAAAGGCCCACCAGGGGCGTCATCACCCAGCGCTGCCAGACCCAGGCGGCGCGCGACCCGCCTCCCTGGTTGAGGAAGCGCATCACCCGGAAGGCGACGCGCTCCGTCCGGCTGAGGGTGGCGAAGGCGGGATCGCCGGCCATGGGGAATCAGAATCCGGGGACCAGCTTGGCGATGATCTCCTTCATGATCTCGCTGGTGCCCGCGCCGATGGTGATCAGCCGCGCGTCGCGGAAGGCCCGGGCCACCGGCGTCTCCACCACGTAGCCCATTCCCCCGTGGAACTGCTGGCAGTCGTAGACCACCTTCTGCAACAGATCGCCGGCGAAGAGCTTGGACATGCTGATCTCCTTCACCGCCGCCTCCTTGCGGTTGTAGAGATCGCAGGCGCGGTAGGTCAGCCAGCGGGCCGCCTCGATGGAGGTGAGGTGGTCGACGAAGCGGTGCCGCCAGACCTGGAACTTGGTGAGCGGCTTGCCGAAGGCGCTGCGCTCGTTCCCGTAGCGCAGCGCCTCCTCCACCAGTTGCTGCATGCCCGCCACCGCGCCGATGGAGGCCACCAGGCGCTCGCCCTGGAAGTTGGTCATCACGTGGTAGAAGCCCTGGTTCTCCTCGCCCAGGAGGTAGCGGACGGGGATGCGGCAGTCCTCGAAGAAGAGCAGCGCCGTGTCCGAGGAGAGGTTGCCCACCTTTTCCAGCTTCTTGGAGACGGAGAAGCCCTTCACGTCGGTGGGGAAGG
>DATKAG010000502.1:0-3854 GCA_035498355.1 Myxococcales bacterium
CTGCACCAGCAGGCTGCCGGGGTCGCCGCCCGCGTCCTGGCGGACGACGTGGTGCTGGTAGCGGAAGAGGGCGTAGATGACGAAGGGCACGGTGTAGAGGAGGTTGGTGGTGCCGAAGTGCTCCACCGTCCGCTGCGACTGCGTGTAGAGGGCGTAGGAGACGATGGCCGCCGCCTCCAGCGCCGTCAGCCAGCTGTCCAGAAGCGGCAGGCTGTAGCTGCCCAGCGACTCCCGGTGGGCCGTCGCCTCGTCTCCCAGGAGCACCATCTCCGCGCGCCGCTTCCCCAGGGCGAGGAAGAGGGCGAGCAGGAACGAGCACACCAGGAGCCAGGGGGAGATCTCCGCGTCGATGCAGGCGGCGCCCACCGCCGCCCGCAGGACGAATCCCGAGGCCACGATCATCACGTCGAGCACGAAGGCCCGCTTCAGGCCGAGGATGTATCCGCCGGTGGTGAGCAGGTAGACGGCGATCAGCGCCAGGGTCCCGCGGTTGAGGAGAGAGGCCCCCAGGAGCGCGCCTGCCGCCAGCACGGCCGAGGCGGCGAGGGCGACGGCCACGGGCAGCCGCCCGGAGGCGATGGGCCGCAGGCGCTTGCGCGGGTGCTGCGCGTCGGCCGCGCGGTCCACCACGTCGTTGGCCAGGTACACCGCGCTGGCGGCGGCGCAGAAGACCCCGAAGCAGGCGAGGACGCGCAGCTGGGCGACGTGATCGAACAGCCGGCCGGCGAAGACGATGCCCGCGAAGACGAAGACGTTCTTGCTCCATTGGCGAGGCCGCATCGCCTCGAGCAGCGGGAGGAGGATCATCGGTCAGAACTCGAGGCGCTTGAAGAGCCGCTCCGGCAGCGCCTTGATCGCCAGCATGATCAGTCGCCACCACCAGGGCAAGTAAACGACCCCGTCCCGGCCAGAATCCACCGCCCGGACGATGCCCCGGCCGATCTGCGCCGGGCTGGAAAAGAGGGGCGTCCTGGGCAGCCCGGCCGTCATGGGCGTGTCCACGAATCCGGGCTTGAGGGCGAGGACCCGGATGCCCTGGGAAGAGAGGCGCTGGCGGAGGGCGGAAAGGAAGGAGTCGAGCCCCGCCTTGGAGGCCCCGTAGGCGCCCACCTTGGCCCGGCCCCGGTCCCCCGCCACCGAGGAGAGGACCGCGATGCAGGCGCCTTTCTGCAGGCGGGGGGCGAGCAGCGTGAGCAAGCGCACCGGGGAGACGAGGTTGGTGCGCAGCACCAGCTCGGCGAAGTCCGGATCGGCGTCGCGCCGGCGCGCGTCCCCCAAGAGGCCCTGGGCGAAGAGGATCACCTCCGGATCCCCCAGCCTCGGCACCAGCGCGGCCTCGTCCCGGTTCAGGTCCTGCACCAGGGTGGAGACGGAGCCGCCCCGGGTGCGCAGATCGCCGGCCACCGCCTCCAGCCGGGCGGGGTTGCGGGCCACCAGCAGCATCTCGTCCCCCCGCTCCGCCCAGAGCCGCGCGGCGGCCTGGGCGATGGCCGAGGTGGCGCCGAGGACCACCACCCTCACCGCGCGACCCGCCGCCAGAAGGAGGAGGAGAAAGCCGGATCGACCTGCTTCTCGAACTCCGCGCGCCGGGGGAAAGAGCGGGAGAAGGTCTCCGCGGACATGCGGGCGTCCTTGGCGGGATAGATCGCCCCGCCCGCCTCCATGGCGATCGCCTCCAGCCGGGCGATCCGGGCGAACGTCTCCTCCCCCCGGTTGGGCAGGTCGAGGGAGAGGGTGAACCCCGGGCGGGGGAAGGAGAGCATCCCCGGCGAAGGCAGCGTCCCGAACCGCTTCAGCACCGTCAGCGGGGAAGAGGGCGCCTCCTCGAGGAGCGCGGCGAGCGCCTCGGCGCCGGGGACCACGCACTGGAACTGCAAGAGGCCGCTCCGCCCGTACAGGCGGTTCCAGCGACCCACCGCGTCCAGGGGGAAGAAGAAGGTGTCCCAGTGCTGCAGGCGGGAGGCCCCGGCCAGCTTCTGCGCGGCGTAGTAGGCCGCGTTGAAGGCCCGGACGGTGACCGCGTTGATCAGCGGCAGGTCCACTGGCACCGTCCCGTGGGCCCCCCGGACGCGCACGGCCCCCTCGGCGTGGTCCCCGCGGAAGAAGATCCCCCGGGTCGAGCGGGAACCGAGGTCGAGCCAGGCCACGGTGTATTCGAAGCGCGCGTCGCTCTCGTCGGCGAGGGCCACGAACCCCTCTACTCCCTGGAAGGGGATGGCTTCGGTGCGCACGGCGGCGAGCGGGATGCGCCGCAGGGCCAGCTCCGCCCAGGTGATCAGCCCGGTCAGCCCCAGGCCCCCCACCGTGGCGGAAAAGAGCTCGTCGCCGGGCGCCACCTCCACGAGCCCGGCATCCGAGCGCAAAAGCTGCAGGCTGCGGACGTGGCAGCCGAAGCTGCCCACCCGGTGGTGGTTCTTGCCGTGGATGTCGTTGGCGATGGCGCCGCCCACCGAGACGTGCTTGGTGCCCGGGACCACGGGGAGGAACCACCCGCGGGGAACGGCCAGGCGGAGGATCTCGCCCAGCGTCATCCCCGCCTCGCAGCGCAGCACCCCGGCCTCCGCGTCGAAGGAGATGAAGCGGTCGAGGCCGGCGGTGCACAGGAGCTTGCCGCCGTCGTTCAGGCAGGAGTCGCCGTAGCTGCGCCCCTGCCCGTAGGGGAGAAGCGGACCGACCACCGGCAGGGTGAGGCCGGGGAGCCAGCTCAGTCGGACTTCAGCGGCATGCGTGGCCTGCGGGTACCGTCCCCACGACTCGGTCACGCCGCGCTTCTATCACGCCGCCCTGGCGAGCGGTTCCGGGAACACGGCCCGCTGTTGCGTGCGGATGGTCACCACGCGCAGCAGCGCCAGCAGGCGCAACGCCTGCCAGCCGGGGTCCACCTCGAACCAGCGGGCGGCGAAGTCCGGGCTGGCGCCCCACTTGTGGTGGTTGTTCTGGAACAGCTCGCCCATGGTGAGGAGGTCGAAGGGGAGCGTGTTGCGGCTGCGGTCGCCGTTGTCGAAGTTCTGGTAGCCGTACTTGTGCCCGCACCAGTTGACGATCGCCCCGTGCACCGGCCCGAGCACGAAGTGGAAGGGGAGCATGAAGGCGAGCTGCCACCAGTGGGTGGCGAAGGCGAGATAGAAGAGGGTGTAGAGGCTGCCGAAGGCGATGCGGGTGGGCCAGGCGTCCGCGAAGCGCGCAAGCCACGGCCACTCGGGGAAGTCGCCGTCGAAGCGCGCCTCCGGCTCCTTGCGCCGGTGGGCGTAGTTCGAGTAGCGCTCCTTCGTCTTCCACATCATGGAGAAGGCGTTGCTGTGCAGCCAGGGCGTGTGCGGATCGCGCTCGGTGTCGCTGAAGGCGTGGTGCTCGCGGTGGAGGATGGCGTACGCCCGCGGGTCGAGGTACGAGCTTCCCTGCACGAGGAAGGTGAGGAAATGGACGACGCGCTCGGTGCGCGGCCCCATGCTGTACATCTTGTGCGCGGCGTAGCGGTGCTGGAACAGGCTCTGGAAGAGGACGCTGAGGAGCCAGTGCGAGACGAAGAAGGCGTAGACCAAGAATCCTCCGGGGGGTGGAGGCCCAGATCTAGCGCGGGGGTGTCATCGCGCTGTCACCATCGGGTGGGGAAACGTGGGCTCAGGCAATCGTGATCGTGGGCGTGGACGTGATCGTTGACGTGGACGGCGACGTCAACGTCAACGATCACGTCAACGTCTGCTCCCTCGGGACACTAGAGCGCATTTCATAACCTCTCCCGTCGCCGAGGCCGCGTTTGTGCGTCGCACAACCGCTCGGCGGATCTGCGGCGCCGGGCGGCGTCGCTCCTCGTCAACGTACAGCCCGGTACGTTTCCTCGTCGCTCCTTGCGC
>DATKAG010000503.1:0-14258 GCA_035498355.1 Myxococcales bacterium
GTTGTACTTGAAGCCTCCGTCCGCGGGCGGATTGTGCGAGGGCGTGATCACGATCCCGTCCGCCCCGCCCCGGGTGCGGCTGTGGGCGAGGATGGCGTGGGAGATCACCGGCGTGGGCGTGGCCCGCCGCGACCACTTGACGTGCACCCCGTTGGCCGCCAGCACCTCCAGCGCCGTCTCCTGCGCCGGGTCGGAGAGCGCGTGCGTGTCCTTGCCCAGGTAGAGCGGCCCGCTGGTGCCGTGCTCCTTGCGGTACTCGCAGACGGCCTGGGTGATGGCCAGGATGTGCGCCTCGTTGAAGGCTCGCTTGAGCGACGAGCCGCGGTGCCCGCTGGTGCCGAAGGAGACCCGCTGCTGCGGTTCTTTCGGGTCGGGCTTCTCCTCGTAATAGAGCTTGCGCAGCTTCGCCACGTCGACCAGCGCCTCGGGCGGCGCGGGCTTGCCAGCGAGCGGGTGCACCATGGGGCGGGAATCTAACGCTCTCAGAAGCGGCCCGACAGCGCGAATCCGCCCCCTTGCGGCGCAAGCGACATGCCCTCGGAGGAGAGCGGCCCGCCGCGCCGGTGCAGCAAGGGGATCACCGTCCCGCTCGCTCCGCCAATGGCGGCGCCGAAGAGCACGTCGGTGAAGTAGTGCTTCTCGGCCATCATCCGCAGCATGCCCGTGGCCACCGAGGCGACGGCGGCCCCCGCCCAGAGCCAAGGCGCGGCCTGCGATTCCTGCAGCGTGGCCGTCATCGCCAGGGAGACTCCCAGCGAGGTGACGAACGCCGTGTGGCCCGAGGGCATGCCCAGGCGGCTGCCCGCATCGTTGACGTCGTAGGTGCCGCTGGTCTCCCCCGTGCCGTAGCGGACGAAGGGGCGCTTGCGCGCCAGGGTGAACTTGAAGGCCTGCACCAGCGCGCCCGAGACCACGGCCGACTCTCCCACGATGGCCATGGCCCGATATCCCGCGCCCTCCGTCGCGTACGGCCCGGTGGTGGTCCAGGCGCCCGCCGCGGCGCCCAGCGGCGCCAGCAGGTAGGCCCAGACGTTGCTGGCCGTATCCGCGGTCTTGCGCGACACCAGCCAGCCCACGGTGGCGTCGTGGAACCAGGCGTCCACCCCGTTCAGGCCGTCCGCCGACCCCGTGCCCGGGAGCCCGCTGTTGTCCGCCCCGTCGCAGATCCGGCAGTGCGCGGGCGCAAGCTGCTGCTGGAAGATCTCGGGAAAGAGCCAGGCGGCGGCCGCGATGCCGGAGATGGTCAGGTCGGCCGCGGGCCTCACGTCCACCTTGTCGGTGGCCGTCACGGCGAGCGCGAGCGCGACGGCGATCATGCGCAGGCGTCGCGGATCGTGCCCAGTTCCTCCGCCAGCTCGCGGCAGCTCTGGTAGCGCTGCGCCGGGTCCTTGGCCAGCAGGCGGAGGATGGCCGCGTCCAGCGCGGGCGGCAGCCGCGGGTTCTTCTCCCGCGGCGGCGGCGGCGCGGCGTTCACCTGCATCATCAGCAAAGGCACCAGCTCCGCGTGGAAGAAGGGCACCTGCCCGGTGAACATCTCATACGCGCAAATCCCCAGCGCGTACAGATCGGTCAGGTGCGTCACCGCGCTGAAGTTTCCGATCTGCTCGGGCGACATGTAGAGGGGCGTGCCGGCGATGGCCCCCGCCACCGTCACTCCCGGGGTGGCGTGCTGCTTGGCGATGCCGAAGTCCATCACCTTGAGCACGCCGTCGTCGGTGACGAAGAAGTTGTCGGGCTTCACGTCCCGGTGCACCACCCCGGCGTCGTGCGCCGCCTGCAGCCCGTGGCAGGCCTGGAGCAGGTAGCCGAGCGCGGTACGGAACTCGATGGGCTGCCGCAGCCGGTCCTTCAGGCTCTTGCCCACCAATAGCTCCATGCTGATGTAGCGGTGCCCCTGGTGCAGCCCGATGTCGTAGAGGCGGATGATGTTGGGGTGGAGGAGCTGGCGGGAGAGCTTCAGCTCCTGCTTGAAGCGCGCCACCAGCACCTCGGAGGACTGCTCCACGTTGAAGACCTTGAGCGCGACCTCCTCCTCCAGCTCCAGGTCGAAGGTGCGGAAGACCACCGCCATCCCGCCCTGGCCGATCTTCGCCTCCAGCCGGTAGCGGCCGGCGATGGTGGCGCCAACCTGGAACTTGTCTGCCGGCGCCTCTTCCACCAGCACCTCGGCCTCCTCCAGGATCTGGGTACCGTTGGAGTGAGCGGGAGCTGGAGGCGAGACCTTGCGGGCCAGCGCGGGGTCGCTGCGCATCATCGTCGCCTCGCCACCGCCGGGCAGGTCGGGAAGCTCCCCCAGGTCCGGCAGCGATGGCATGCGCTTCCTGTGCAGGTCCGCGGTGGAGAGCACCTGCCGGGCCACCATCGCCGAAGGCCGGAGCTGCTCCTCCAGCCGCGCCAGCCGCTCGCCCGCGCCGGGATGCGAAGCGCGGACGGCGACGATCTTCTGCAGCGCCTCGCGCGCGTTCTCGGGGAACCCGTGCGCCTCGTAGAGGGCAGCCAGCAGGTCGAAGACCTGCAGCTCGGGGGCGTCGCGCGGCCCGCTGCGCACGTAGGGGCCGATGAAGTGCTCGAAGCGGAAGTCGAGGACGTTGAGGTTCGTGGCCAGGCGCACGGCGATGGCCGCGGCCACCCGGTACTGCGGATCCTCGGCGGGCACCCGGCAGAGGTTGTCCAGCGCCTTGCCCGTGTCGCCCAGCTCCAGGTACGCCTGCGAGGCCTCGAACGGCTCGCCCGCGTCCGCGTGGAGCTGCGCCGCGTCCGCCGCGCGCCCCAGGGCCTTGGCCACCCGCGCCGCCTCGGAGAAGCGCTTCAACCCCACGTACGACTGCAACGCCGCCTCCAGTTTGCCCTGCGCCTCCAGCTTCTGCGCGGAGGCCATGGAGACCGCCTGCCCTCCCACCGCCGTGGCCTTGGCGGGCGCGAGCAAGGGCGCGCCGAACTGCCCCGGCTTCAGCGCCGCGAGCCGCGCCGCTCCCACCGCATCCCCCGCCTTCTGCAGAAGCTCCACCGCCCGCTGCTGCTCGTTCAGGCCGAGGAAGAGCTGGACGGCGGCGTCGTTGTCGCCCGCCCGCCCGAGGAAGATGGCGGCCATCAGCGCCCGCTTCTTGCCGGCCGGATCCAGCCGGCCGGCCTGCGCGGGTGGCACGCCAAGGCTGTCGAGGAGGATCTGGGCGGCGTCGCGGGGCCGGCGCAGCGCGCCCAGCACCCGCGCCGCCTCGTCCAGCGCGCCCGCCTGCTGGAAGAGCTTGGACGCCGCCTCCCCCTGCCCGGATTTCTCCAGGGCCCGCGCCCGCTCCAGCGCCTTGTCCCGGGCCTTGGCGTCCATCAGTCCTCGGGAAGCTCGGCGGCGAGCCGCTTGAGCGAGTCGGGCTGGTTGGCGAACTTGAGCGCCTCTTCTACGGTGACCTCGCCGTTCTTCACCAGCTTGTAGAGGCAGGCGTCGAGGCTCTGCATGCCGCTGCCGTCGTAGGAGGCGGTGTCGAGGTACCCGTCGATCTGGAAGACCTTGTTCTCCCGGATGAGGTTGGAGACGGCGTAGGACTGGAGAAGGACTTCCATCACCGCCACCCGGCCCTCGCCGCTGGCGTGCCGGGCCAGGTGCTGGGAGATCACCCCGCGGAGCAGCACGGAGAGCGTGCTGCGTACCTGGTCGCGGCTCTCCTCGGGGATGACGTCGATGATCCGGTCGATGGCCTTGGAGGCGCTGTTCGAGTGCAGGGTGCCGATCACCAGCACCCCCGTCTCGGCGGCGGAGATGGCCAGCTGGATGGTCTCCAGGTCGCGCATCTCGCCCACCACCAGCACGTCCGGGCTCTCGCGCAAGGCCGAGCGCAGCGCCCCGGCGAACGACTCCGCGTGCTTGCCCACCTGGCGCTGGGTGATGGCGCCCTGGATGGGCTGGTGGAGGAACTCGATGGGGTCCTCGATGCTGATCACGTGGCGCTGCGAGCTCTTGTTGATCTCGTCCACCATCGCCGCCAGGGTGGTGCTCTTGCCCGAGCCGGTGGGGCCGGTCACCAGCACCAGCCCGTTGGCCAGCAGGGTCAGCCGCTTCACCGCCGGGGGAAGGTTCAGCTTCTGAAGGGTGGGGACCTCGTTGGGGATCACCCGGAAGACGGCGCCCAGGCCTGCCGACTGGACGAAGACGTTGACCCGGAAGCGGGCCACGTTCTCGATTGCGTAGACGAAGTCAGCCTCCTGGGACTTCTCGAACTGCGCCCGCTGCTCGTCGCCGAGAAGCTCGAGGAGGAAGCGCCCCGTCTCCACCTCGGACAGGGTGCGGAAGGGGAGCGGCATCAGCTCGCCCTCGTGGCGGATGATGGGGACGTTGCCGGCGTGGAAGTGCAGGTCGCTCGCGCCTTGCTCGGCCACCAGCCTCAAGAATGAATCGATGCGCGGCACGCTAGGCCTTCCTCACGCCGTTGCCCGCGAGCGGGCGGGCCGGAACGGCGGGTCGCGCTGCCGGCTGCGCGGCCGCGGGCTGCGCCGGGGCGCGGGCCACCGCCTGGGGGACAGCCGCCGCGCTGGCCGCGGCCTGCTTGAAGGCCGGGACGCGCTTCTGCTGCGCCGCCTTCTCCTCCTCCTCCACCAGCGGCTCGAACTCCTTCTTGCTCACCGCCTTCACGTAGGCGTCCTGGGCGCTGATCTTCCCCTCCCGGGTGAGGCGCATCAGGTCGGCGTCCATCAGCTGCATGCCCTGCTCGCGCGAGGTGGAGATCACCGAGGGGAGCTGGAAGGCCTTGCCCTTGCGGATGAGGTTCCCCACGGCCTCGTTGTTCACCAGGAGCTCGACCGCCAGCACGCGGCCCGGGCCGTTCTTCTCGTTCATCAGATACTGGCAGACCACCGCGCGCAGCGAGTCGGCCAGGGTGGAGCGGACCTGCTGCTGCTGGCCGGGCGGGAAGGCGCTGACGATCCGGTCCACGGTGGTGGCGGCGGAGACCGTGTGCACCGTCCCGAACACCAGGTGTCCCGTCTCCGCGGCCACCACGGTGAACTCGATGGTGGGCAGGTCCCGCATCTCGCCCACCAGGATCACGTTGGGATCCTCGCGCAGGGTGGAGCGCAGGGCGGCGGCGAAGCTGCGGGTGTGCGTGCCCACCTCGCGCTGGTTCACCAGGCTCTGCTTGCGCTTGTGGAGCACCTCGATGGGGTCTTCCAGGGAGATGATGTGCCGCGAGGAGGTGCGGTTGATGTAGTCGATGAGGGCGGCCAGGGTGGTGGACTTGCCCGAGCCGGTCGGCCCGCCCACCAGCACCAGGCCGTTCTTCAGATCCCCGAAGGTGCGCACCAGCGGGGGCAGGCCCAGCTTCTCGAACTCGGGGAGGGTGCCGCGGATGCGGCGGAAGACGCCGGAGAGCCCGCCCAGCTGGTTGAAGACGTTGGCCCGGAAGCGCAGGCCTTCGCTCTTCACCTCGTGCGAGTAGTCCACGTCCTGCAGCGCCTGCAGGGCCATGAGCTGGTCGGTGCCCAGGTGGGGCAGGAGCAGCGCCTTCACCGCCTCCTCGTCGAGCGGGGTGTTGGTGATGGCGGTCACCCGCCCCACCTTCTTCATGAACACCGGCTTGCCCGAGGCGACGATCAGGTCGTCCCCCTCCTGCTGGGCGAGCTGGACGAGGAGGCGATCGAGCAGGGGGATGGCGTGCGCCGCCCGTCCCTGGGCGGTGATCCGCCAGCGGGCGATCAGCTCGCGCGCCGCCGCCCTTACCTTTTGATGCGGGTCGTCGTGCAGCCTCGCCACCTCGCCGGCGTGCTCGGCGCAGTCGAACTTGTCGAGGAAAGCGAGGGCCAGGTAGCGGACGTCCACGCTCTCCGAGCTGCAGAGCGGGGCCACCTGGGGCGCGGCCGTCTTCGCCCCCATGTCCATCAGCGCCTGGATGCAGACCGGCTGCAGGTCCGGGTCCGCCGCCATGATGTGCAAGAGGTAGGGGACGGCGCGGGCGTCGTTGATGGCCGCCACCGCCTCGATGGCGGTCTCCTTCACCCACCAGTCCGCGTCCTGGGTGGCGGTCTGTACCAGCGACTTGAGCGCCTTCAGGTCCTTGGTCCGCCCCAGCACGCTGACGGCGAAGCGGCGGATCACGTCGCTGGGGTCGGCGAGCAGGGGGACGAGGTGGGCGGTGAGCTTCTGCCCGCCCAGCTCCACCAGGGCGTCCATCACCCGCTCGCGCACCCACCAGTCCTCGTCGCGCAGGACGCCCATCAGCTTGGGCCAGAGCTGCTGGTCGGGATCGGCCACCCCGCGGATGATCTCCGTGGCCATCCGGCGCACGTTCACGTCCCGGCTGCGCAACAGCCAGACGATGGTGCGCGAGACCTCCAGCTTGCCCTCCAGGGAGAGCTGCTTGAGCACCTCGGCGGCGCGGTTGCGCACCGGCACCTGCTTGTGCCCCAGCGCCTCCACCAGGGGCGGGAGCACCGCGTCGGTGCCGATGGCCTCCAGCGTGTTGAGCACCGCGATGCGGATCACCCGCGGGCCGGCGCGCATCTTCCGCTCCAGCGCGGCCATCACCCGCGCCGAGCTGAAGCGGCGCAGGCTGTCCACCGCCGCCTTCACCAGGCCCTGGGCGTCGGAGTCGAGGAAGATGCCGGCGTACTCGAACCAGTCGTCCTCGGTGGAGAGGGCGGAGAAGGAGAGGATGGCCTGGGTGACCAGCGGCTCGGGCTGCCTCTGCGCGTCGAGCAGCGGAGCGATGGCCTTGAGGGCCGCGGCGGGATCCTTGCTCATCAGCGCGGCGTTGCCCAGGTGCTTGAGGGCGTGCAGCTTCTCCCCCTGCGATCCCGCCTGGAGCGCGGCCTGCAGGGCGGGGATGGCCTGGTGGCGGGCGAAGGCCACCAGCACGTCCAGCGCTTCGATCCGCCCGGCATAGCCCGGCTCGGCCACCGCCCGGGTGAGCTGGTCGAACACGGTCCGGCTTCCCCCGAGCTGCTGCAGGGCCTTGGCCGCCGCCGCGCGCAGGGCCACGTCCGTGGAGCGCAGGTACTCGAGCAGGGCGCCGTGCTCGGTGGCGCTGTTCACCTTGGGCAAGAGCGCGCCGAGCAGCGCGCGCAGGCCGGGATCGGCGCCCTTCATCGCCTTGACGAAGGGGACGAACAGGGCCTTGTCGGGATTCTTCTCGATCAGGCGGGCGAACACCGTCTGGCGGGAGCGCTGGACCGCGGCGTCGGGCGCTTTTCCCGCGACCACGTCGAGCAGCTTGAGCAGATCGTCGGGGCCGGGCGCTTCCGCCGCGGCGAGGAAGTCCTCCGCCTCGTCGGGAGACTTCCACGACGCGGACTTGAACTGCGCAAGCAGGTCCTTCCCCGCGATCATCGGCGCTTTCCAGCCTAGCACCGGAGCGCAGATTCGCCTGTTTCTCTGCCCATGTAGGCATGGGTCGGCGATGTATGGGCGAGGCGGATCCTGTCGGCGCGGAGCCCACTGTTACGGGCGTGTGTCGCCGCGCGCTCCTGAAACTGCCGCTGAAATGCGGTCACTCCCGGTGCGTAGGGCCTTGGTGAAAGCTTCCGCAGGAAGGAGTCCGCAATGGGTTTGCGAAAGCTGTGGTTCCCGATCGCTCTGGCGATCCTCTGGGTGGCGGTGGCCGCCCTGGCCATGGTCGACTTCGCCAACTTCGCGGCCACCACCCAGCCGCGCCGCCCGGTAGCGAAGCAGGAGCGTCCCCTCCACTCCACCCGCACCGCGGGCCGCCCCACCCCCCGCCTCGCTCCCCCGAGGAGCTGAGCCCGTCATGATTTGAAGGCCGCTGCCAGGGGCGTCCCCAGGCTTCGCCCAAAGGCCTCCGAGGGACCCGCCCTGGCGCGGCTGCTTTTCTTTCAGGACTCCTGCAGCTCGAGCGGCGGAACCTTCGCCAGCGCCGCGTTCTCCTCCACGTGCTTGCGGGTCTTCATGCCCACCAGGGCGCAGGTGATGCCCGGCATGCTGCGGGCGAACTGCAGGGCGCGCTGGGCGTCGCTGTCCACGCCGTGCAGGGCGTCGCGAACCGGCTGGGGAAGCTGGCGGGTGAGGCGGCCCTGGAGCACGCTGGCCGAGGCGAACACCATCAGGCCCGCGGCCCGCGCCGCCTGGAGCAGGGTCAGCTCGCCCTGGTTGCGGAAGGTCGCGGCCTCGTCCATCTCCACGTTGAAGGGGAGCTGCAGGGCGCGGAAGCGGTGGTGATCGCCGCCCACCTCGCGGGCGACGGAGAGGATCTCCGGGAGCGAGAGGTACTCCTCCTCCTCGGGCTCCAGCCGGTAGCCGCTCCAGGTGGCCGTGCCGTAGCAGGCGATGCGGCCTTCCGCGCAAGCCCGCTCCAGCGCCTCGAAGGCGAGACGCAGCCGGCGGAGGAACTCCGGGCGGGGCACCTCGCCGAGCTGGGTTTCCGGGTTGTGCAGGTAGTAGACGTCGATGCACTCGACGCCCAGGTTGTGCCGGCTGCGATCGATCTGGTCGGAGAGATAGCGCGGGGCCAGGGAGTGGCAGCCGGCGACGATCTCCTCCGCCTTGAGGATGCCGGTGCGCAGGAACGTCTCCTCCAGGTAGGCGCGCGCGTCGTGGGGCCGCCCGCCGTCGTAGGCCAGGTAGCCACCCTTGGTGCAGAGGACGATTCCCTCCCGCGCCTTCCCGCTCTCGCGCAGCGCCGCGCCCACCGCGCGCTCGCTGCGCTGGTTGCGGTAGTTGATGGCCGTGTCCACCACGTTCAGCCCCAGCTCCAGGGCCCGGCGGACGGAGCCGGCGTAGAGCGCGTCGGTGGCCGCGTCGTCGCGGCCCAGGTACGTGCCGATGCCCAGCGAGGAGAGCCAGAGTCCGCCCGGGGCCTGGCGGAAATGGCCGAGGGCCGCGCCGCTCTGGTCGCGGAACCGGGCGGTGCCTTCGGGGGTGGCGCATCCGGGAAGCATCCCGAGGGAAAGCTTGCCCTCGGGCGCTGCCGAGATCAAACGAGGCGCCGGAGCCCGATGGCCAGCACTCCCAGGGCAGTCCCCACGAAGACCGCCCGGCGCGCCAGCCGGCGCCTGCGCAGCCGGCGATCGGCGATGAGCGAGGCCCGCGGCGCAGCGCGCCTCTGCCGCAGGGCGAGCTGGAGCACCTGCGCGAGATGCAAGGGCTTCTTCCCCGTGGTCCCGATCTGCCCGCGGCAGCTGAAGCCGTCGGAGACCACCAGCGTGTCCGCCCCGGCCTCGCGCACCCTGGGGAGCAGGCGCTGCTCGCCGATGCGCATCGACACCTCGTACTTGTCCGCCTCGTACCCGAACGAACCCGCCATCCCGCAGCAGCCGGAGTCCACCACCTCGCACCCGGGGAGCACGGCCTTGATCAGCTCCTGCTCCCCGCCGAAGCCCAGCAGCGCCTTGTGGTGGCAGTGCCCGTGCACCAGCGCCGGCCGCCGCAAGGCCGGCGGCCGCCAGCCCTTCGCCTTGGCCTTGAGGAAGGCCGCCAGCGTGTGCGTCTGCCGCGCCAGCCTCTGCGCATCGGCGTCGTGCGGGAAGAGGCCCGGAAGCTCGTCGCGCAGGGCCGACACGCAGCTCGGCTCCAGCCCGATCACCGGCGTGCCCCGGGAGATCTCTTCGCGCAGGCCGTCGAGGATCTGCCGCAGCTTGCGCCGGGCCAGGTCCAGCATCCCGTAGTCGTAGAGCGGCCGCCCGCAGCAGAGCTTCTCCGCCTGGATCGCCACCTGGAACCCGGCGTCCTCCAGCACCTCCACTGCCGCCTGCGCCACCTCGGGATGGAAGAAGTTGTTGAAGGTGTCGGCCCAGAGGATCACCTTCTCGCCCTCGGGATTCGCCTTTGGCCGCGCCTCGAACCAGGCGCGGAACGTGCGCGGGGCGAAGCGCGGTACCTCGCGCTCGGCGGCCACCCCGCCGAGGAGCTTGAAGAGCGCCGTCCCCGAGACCGCGTTCACCAGCCCCGGCATGCGCGAGGCGATGCGCGCCCACCAGTGGATCAGGCCCATGGCGTACGCGCTGCGCGGGCGCAGGCGGCCCCGGTAGTGGTGGGAGAGGAACTCCGCCTTGTACGTGGCCATGTCCACGTTCACCGGGCACTCGCCCTTGCAGCCCTTGCAGGCCAGGCAGAGATCGAGCGCCTCCTTCACCGCGGAGTCGCGCCAGCCGCCCCGCAACGGGTCGCCCTGGAGCATCTCGAAGAGCAGGTGCGCCCGGCCGCGGGTGGAGTGCTTCTCCTCCATCGTCACCATGTAGCTGGGGCACATGGTGCCCTTCCCGGCCTTGCGGCACTCGCCGATCCCCACGCAGCGCGCGGTGGCCTTGGCGAAGGAGAAGTCGTCCTCCTGGTAGTGGAAGTGCGTCCGCGGCGCCGGGGGCCGGTACTGGAGCCCGATGCGCAGGTCCTCGTCGATGCGGTGCGGCCGCACCACCTTGCCCGGGTTCATCTTCCCCTCGGGGTCCCAGATGCCCTTGAACTCCTCGAAGGCGCGCACCAGGCCCTCGCCGTACATGCGGGGGAGGAACTCCGCCTTGCTCTGGCCGTCGCCGTGCTCGCCGGAGATCGATCCGCCGTGCGCCACCACCAGGTCCACCGCGTCGGAGATGAAGCGCCGGTACCTGGCGATCCCCTCCGCGCTGCGCAGGTCGAAGTCGATGCGGGTGTGCACGCAGCCCTGCCCGAAGTGGCCGTAGAGCGCGCCGTCGTACCCGTACTGCTCGAAGAGCTTGCGCAGCCGGCGCAGGTACTCGCCCAGGCGCCCGGGTGGCACCGAGGAGTCCTCCCACCCTTCCCAGTTCTCCTTCCCGTTCTCCTTGCGCGCCGTGGCCCCCAGGCCCGACTCGCGCACCTTCCACAGGCGATCCTCCTCCTCCCTGTCGTCGAACAGCTTCATCGTGGGGCCCGCGCGCAGCCGCTCCATCAGCCTGCGCGCCTTGGCGTCGGATTCCTCCTTGCTGTTGCCGCCGAACTCCACCAGCAGCCAGCCGTGGCCTTCGGGGAGCAGCTTCGTGTCCTTGGGGTGGATGCCCTTCCAGGTCATCTCGTCGACCAGCTTCTGGTCGATCCCCTCGCAGCCCGTGGGGCCGGCCTCCATCACCTCGGGGATGTGGTCGGCCGCCTGGTAGACGTCCTCGTACCCCAGCACCAGGAGCGACCGGCAAGGCGGGCTGGGCACCAGCCTGACGGTGGCGGCGAGCACCAGCGCGCAGGTCCCCTCCGTTCCCACCAGCGCCCGGGCGACGTTGAAGCCCCGCTCGGGCAGGAGCTGCGGCAGGTCGTACCCGGAGACGCGCCGCGGGATCATCGGGAACCGGGCGCGGATCGGTTCGGCCTCGCGGTCGCGCAAGGCGCGCAGGGCCCGGTAGATCTCGCCCCGGCGCGTGCGCTCGGCGCAGATCTTCTCCAGCTCCCGCGGGGCGGTGGCCCCTACCGTCAGCCGGGTGCCGTCGTAGAGGAGGATGTCCAGCTCCTCCACGTTGTCGCTGGTCATGCCCCCCATCACCGAGTGCACGCCGCAGGAGTTGTTGCCGATCATCCCGCCCAGCGTGCAGTGGTTGTGCGTGGAGGGGTCGGGGGCGAAGGTGAGGTGGTGCTCCTCGGCGCGCTCGCGCAGGCGGTCCAGGACCAGCCCGGGCTGCACGCGCGCGCGGCGCGCCTTCGGGTCGAGCCAGAGGAGGCGGTTGAGGTACTTGGAGGTGTCGATCACCAGCGCCACGTTGCAGCACTGGCCGGCCAGGGAGGTCCCTCCGCCGCGGGCCACCAGCGGCGCACCGTGCTCGCGGGCGCAGGCCACCGCCTCCACCACGTCCTCCACCGTGCGCGGGACCACCACCCCGATGGGCACCTGGCGGTAGTTGGAACCGTCGGTGGCGTAGAGGGCGCGGCTGCCCGGATCGAAGCGCACCTCGCCGGAGATCCGGCGGCGCAGGGCGCGCTCCAGCGAGCGGGCGTCGAGCGAGGGCCGGCGCTCCGGAGGGCGGGCGCGCAGCCGGACGAGCTTCCGCAGATCGGTTTCCATCGTTGGGCCTCGAGAATCAAAGTTGGGCAGCGAAGCGGCGTGCGTCCTCGTGGCGAAGCTCCAGCCCCAGCCCTGGCCGGGACAGATCCGGCCGGAGCATTCCCCGCTCCGGCCGGGGCGCTCCCTCGAAGAACATGCGCTCGATGCGCTGGTGGTCGAAGAACCACTCGAGGTGCCGCACGCCCGGCAGCGCGCAGCCCAGGGCGACGTGCAGGGAGGGAGCGCAGTGGCACGACATGGGCAGCTCGTGCGCCCGGACCAGCGCGTGCGCCTCGCAAAAGCCGGTGATTCCCCCGCAGCGCGACGCGTCCGCCTGGACCACGTCGAGCTGATTCACCAGCGAGCGGAGCTCCTCCGGCGCCCAGGCGTATTCGCCCCCGGTCACCTCCATCGGCGCCCGGTCGCGAAGGAGCCGCAGCCCCTCCCCGTCCGTCTTCACCACGGGCTCCTCCAGCCAGGAGACGCCCTGCTCCTCGAAGAGGCGGGCGAAGCGCAGCGCCTCTTTTCTCGACCAGGCGCCGTTCGCGTCGACGAACAGCTCGCACTTCCGCCCGATGGCCTGCCGCGCCGCCCGCACGCGCGCGAGATCGCGGGCCGGCTCGCGGCCCACCTTCATCTTCACGGCAGGGAATCCTTCCTCGGCCCAGCGCCCGAGTTGCTCGCGGAGCTGCTCTTCGGAATACGAGGTGAACCCCCCGCTGCCGTAGGCGGGAACCTCTTCTCTCACCGTGCCCAGCAGCTTCGCCAGGGGCACGCCGAGGAGCTTCGCCTTCAAGTCCCAGGCGGCGATATCCACCGCCGAGATGGCCATGGCCGCGATGCCCGATCGCCCCTGATTGCGCACGGCGCCGCAGGCCTTCACGTAGATGCGGCGGGTGTCGAAGGGGGAGAGCCCCTCGACCTTCGGCGCGATGACGTCGAGGACCAGCCGCGCCGCCGCCGCGCTCGCGTACGTGTAGCCGAGTCCCCGGGTCCCGGCCGCCTCCATCTCCACCACCACCAGCGTGGTCTTGCTCCAGACGGCGGTTCCGTCGGACTCCGGCTGCGTCCCGGTGGGAACGTCGAACGCCAGGACCGAGATGTCGCGGATCTCAGTCGTTCTTCTTCTCCTTCCCGAAGATCCCCGCGACCGCCGTCTTGATCGTCTCGCCGATCATGTGCTTCGCCTCCGGGTCGCCCTTGAGCACCGACTTCGCGTACGCCTTCGCCTCCTCGAGCGTGACGTGGGGAGGCATCATGGGGAACTCCGCGTCCACCACGGCCTCGACCAGCACCGGGCGATCCGCGGCCAGCGCCACGTCCCAGGTCCTTCCCACTTCCTCCGGCCGGTCGACCCGCAGGCCCATCAATCCGAGCGATTCCGCATAGGCGGCGTAGGGGAAGTCGGGGATCTGTTGCGACCCGTCGAACTTCGGCTCCCCCGACTGCGCCCGCAGCTCCCAGGTGACCATGTTCAGGTCGCGGTTGTTGAGCACCAGGATCACGAAGCGCGGGTCCTTCCACTCCTTCCAGTACTTCTTCACCGTCACCAGCACGTTGTTGCCGTTCATCTGCATGGCGCCGTCGCCGGCCAGCGCGAACACCGGCCGGTCCGGGTAGGCGAACTTCGCCGCCACCGCGTAGGGCATCGCCGGCCCCATGGTCGCCAGGTTGCCGGAGAGCGAGCCCATCATCCCCGCCCGGAAGTCGAGGTAGCGGGCGTACCAGGTGGCGGTGCTGCCCGAGTCGGCCGTGAAGATGGCCCGCTCGGGAAGGCGCTTGTTCAGCTCCTGGTAGACGAAGGCGGGATTGAGCGGCCGCGCCTCCACCGCCGCCCGCGCCGCCAGGATCTCGCGCCACTCGCGCATTCCCGCTTCCAGATCCTGCCGGAAGCTCCGGTTCGGCTTGCGCTTCAGGTACGGCAGGAGCGCCCGCAGCGTCTCCGCCGCGTCGCCGTGCAGGTTCACCTCCATGGGGTAGCGGATGCCCAGCATCCTTCCCTGAAGGTCGATCTGCACCCCGCGCGCCTGCCCTTCCTTGGGGAGGAACTCGGAGTAGGGAAAGGACGACCCCACCATCAGGAGCGTGTCGCACTCGCTCATCATCTTCCACGAGGGTCTGGTGCCCAGAAGGCCGATGCCGCCCGTGCAACCGGGCGTGTCGTCGGGCAGCACGGCCTTTCCCAGGAGCGCCTTGGCGATCCCCGCTCCCAGCACTTCGGCCACCTGCACCACCTCGTCCGCCGCGCGCATGCAGCCCGCGCCCACCAGCATCGCCACCTTCTGCCCCGCGTTCAGCACCTCGGCGGCGCGCTTGAGGTCCTCCTCGCGGGGGACGATG
>DATKAG010000504.1:0-5351 GCA_035498355.1 Myxococcales bacterium
CTGGCTGCCCTGGGTGTCGCTCTGGAATTCCCCGCCCTCGATCTCCGCCCGGGCCAGGAGCTTCTCCTGGAAGAGGGTGGTGGTCCAGCGGAACAGGCCGCGCAAAAGCTGCAGCTTGTCCGACCCGAACTCCGACCCGGCGCCGCTGTCCTCCCGGACGGAGAGGAGGGTGGGCTTCCAGGCGAAGAGGAAGCCGACCGGCACCGGCGAGGGGACCACGATGGGCGTCTCCACCGGCTCCTCCGCCTGCGCCAGGGCCGGGGCGGCCAGCAGGCAGGAGCAGAGGAGAAGGGCGAGGAAGCGCACGGCGCGACGATATCAGCGGTAGGTGCCGGCGTCGCGGATGGCCTCGAGCACCGCCCGCGGCACCAGCGCGGAGGCGTCGCCGCCCGAGCGGAGGAGCGAGCGCACCTGGGTGGAGGAGACCTCGGGGAGGACCACCCCCTGGCCGCCGTAGCCGCCGCGGCCCACGCTGACGACGCGGGCGAGCTGCTCGATGCGCTCGAAGCGCTTCCACTGCGGCTTCTCGGCGTCCAGGTCGGTGCCCAGCACCAGCGCCCAGCGGGTCCCGGGATGGCGGCGATGGAGCCACTCCAACAGGTCGACGGTGCGCGCCTGCCCGGACTCCTCCTCGGCCCGGGAGACCTTGGCCCGGGCCAGGTGGGCCGCGATCTTCTCGCAGAGCAGGACCCGGTGCGGGTAGGGGGCGAGCAGTGGCTTTCCCAACGGATGCTGCAGCACCGGCACGAACCAGAGCTCGTCCACCGGCTCGGTGGCGAGGACGTAGGCCGCCGCGAGCAGGTGGCCGACGTGGGGCGGATCGAAGCTGCCGCCGAAGAGGGCGATCTCAGGCATAGAGGAGGAACCGCTCCCTCTCCTTCAGGAACGCGGCCCGCTCCGCGTCCCACATCGCGCACAGGCTGGCCGGCTGCGCCCCGGCATCCACCCGGGCCCGGAAGGCAGCGCCGCCCGTCAGCAGGTCGATGGCCGGCTTGTCCTCCACGAACTCGTACTTCTCCGTCCGCCAGCGGAAGCGGTCCGGATCCTGCGCCCGGGCGTGCACCAGGGCGGCCACGCCCAGGCGGACCGCCTCCAGCTTCTTCGGGTCCGAGAGGTGGATCTGCACCCCGTGGCACCTCTGCCCCTGGTGCTTGTCCCAGGTGGGGGTGAAGGAGCAAGGGCGGAAGCGCGCTCCTTCCAGCCGCTCCCGCGCGAGGTCGTCGGCCAGCCGCTGCCCGTCCAGCCAGGGGGCGCCGAAGAGCTCGAACGGCCGGGTGGTCCCCCGGCCCTCGGAGAGGTTGGTCCCTTCCAACAGGCACATCCCCGGGTAGACCAGGGCCGTCTCCACCGTGGGCATGTTCGGCGAAGGGATCACCCAGGGCAGCCCCGTCTCGGGAAAGAGGAGCCCGCGCTTCCAGCCCCGCAGGGGGATCACGGTCAGCTCGCAGCCGATGGCCTCGTTGACGAATCGGGCGTACTCGCCCGCGGTCAGCCCGTGCCGGGCGCAGACGGGAAAGAGCCCCACGAAGGACTCGAACCCGGGCTGCACCACCCCGCCCTCCACCGAAAGGCCGCCGACGGGGTTGGGCCGGTCGAGGACGAAGAAGCGCAGCTTGTGCCTCGCCGCCGCCCGCATGGCGAGGCCCATGGTGGCGAGATAGGTGTAGTAGCGGCTCCCCACGTCCTGGACGTCGAAGAGGAGCGCGTCCAGGCCGCGCAGGTGCTCGTCGCGCGGGGTGAGCGAGGGGAAGTCCTTGCCGTAGAGCGAGTGCTCGGCGGCGCCGGTGCGCGGATCGCGCGCCTCGCCCACCTCCACCAGGTACTGCGCGTCGCCCCGCACCCCGTGCTCGGGGCCGAAGAGGGCCGCGAGCGCGCCTTGCTCGTGCAGCGCGTCGGCCAGGTGGCGCAGGTCCGGGGTCACGCTGGTCGGGTTGAGGATGGCCCCCACCCGCAGGCCCTTCACCGCCTGGAGCAGCTCGGCGAGGCCCAGCATCATCAGTAGGCGTTCCGGGAGAGGAAGCCGAAGGCCACGGTGCGGGCGAGGATCTTCAGGTCCAGAAGCAGCGACCAGTGCTCGATGTAGTAGAGGTCGTACTCCACCCGCTTGGAGATGCTGGTGTTGCCCCGCAAGCCGTGGATCTGGGCCCAGCCGGTCATGCCGCTCTTCACCATGTGCCGCAGCTGGTAGCGGGGAATGCGCCGGCGGAACTGGTCGATGAACACCGGCCGCTCCGGGCGCGGGCCCACCAGGCTCATGTCGCCGACCAGCACGTTCCAGAGCTGGGGAAGCTCGTCCAGCGAGGAGCGCCGCAACAGCGCGCCCAGGCGGGTGACGCGGGGGTCGCCGTCCCGGGCGAAACGCGGCCCCTCCGTCTCGGCGTCGGTGCGCATGGTGCGGAACTTGAGCATCCGGAACGGCCTTCCGTCGAGGCCCACCCGCTCCTGCGCGTAGAGCGCCGGCCCCCGGCTGCCGGCTTTCACCAGGAGCGCGATGGCCAGGAGCAGCGGGGAGAGGAGGACGAGGAAGAGGCCGGAGAGCACCAGGTCGAAGGTGCGCTTGGCCAGCGCGTTGATCCCCAGCACGCCGCTGGACTGGAGGTTGACGATGGGCAGGCCCCCGAACTCCTCCAGCCCGCCGAAGAGGGTGGCGTACTGGTAGACGTCGGGCACCAGCTTCACGTCCACGGTGGTGTCGGCGCACACCTCCATGATCCGGGGCAGGTGGTGCACCGAGCGGGAGGGCAGCGCCACCAGCACCTGGTCCACGCCCCGCGATTGCAGCACCTGGCGCAGATCGCGCAGCGTCCCCAGCACCTCCACGCCGGCCACGCTGGTCCCCACCCGCTTACGGGAGATGCTCAGGCATCCCACGGGGCGGAAGCCGAGCTGGCGGTGGAGATCGATCTGCTCCAGCACCTGCCGGGCCAGCCTGCCCGCCCCCAGCACCAGCACGTAGCGCAGGTTGTAGCCCCGCCGGCGCAGCGCCTGGAGGACCTCCTTGAAGAACACCCGCTCGAGGGAGATGCCGAGGAAGGCGAGGAAGGTGAAGAGGGCCAGCGTGGCCCGGGAGTAGCGGACCTCGCGGATGAAGTAGGTGAGGGCGACGAGCAGCAGGCCGGCCACCAGGGTGGCCTTGAAGACGCCGAACACCTCGTCGAGGGGCGTCTTCTGCCGCTGCGGCCGGTACAGCCCCATGGCCCGCAGCGAGAGCGGCCAGACGATCAGCGCCAGCAGGCCGACCGCCAGCGTCTCCTGGGGCAGGGGGAGCTCGGGATAGGGCCAGGTGCGCGGCGAGCCGAAGCGGAGCGCGTAGGCGCCCCAGAACGCGGCGGCCACCAGCAGCACGTCGAGGAGGACGCGAAGCGCGGTGAAGAGCTGGTTGTGCCGCTTGAACATCCGCCGCTGCCTTCCCTCCCGCGCGCCTCCCGAGAGGGAAGTGCGCGGAGGGGAAAGCATAGCCGCATTCGCGGCTTTCGGCAGTCCCGGCTGCTGCGGGAGCGGCTACCTCGAGCCGCCCACCAGGGCCGGGCCCGTGGAGTTGAGCACGTCGACGTCCACGCCCACCAGCTCGGCGTTCTCGATCACGCTGGCGGCGCTGATGCCCTGGTTGGTGCAGACCAGGGAGACCAGCTCAGGCGCGGTGATGCTGAAGGTCCCCAGCAGCGCCGTGGTGCTCGGCGCGCCCTGGGGCGCGCGGACCGTCTGCCGGTCGATGACCCCCAGGTTTTCGCCCCTGAGCTCGCAGGCGACCGTCACCGGGGCAGCGCCCTCCCCGATCGGGTCGAGCTGGCCCTTGGCCTTCACCACGAAGTTGCCCCCGGGGACGGTGATGGCGACCACCTCGGTGGGGACGCCCGGGGGCAACGTCATCGACGGGGTCTGGGCGGCATAGGCCGTTCCCGTGCCCGCCGGACCCTGCTCGCCCTGGGGACCCTCCGGACCCGTCGCCCCGGTGGGGCCCGTCGGTCCGGTGGGGCCCGTCGGTCCGGTGGGGCCCGTCGGCCCGGTGGGGCCCGTCGCTCCGGTGGGGCCCGTCGCTCCGGTCAGGCCGATCGGGCCGATCGGACCCTGGATGCCCTGGGAACCCTGCGGACCGGTAGCGCCGGTGGCGCCCGTCGGCCCCGCAGGACCAGCCGGACCTGCCGGTCCGGGTGCGCCGTTGCAGACGAAGGCCACTTCCGGCTGCTTGCAGCCGACGTGCTTGTCGTGGCCCTCGTGCTTGCCGTCATCGCAGTCGTTGGTGATCTTCACGCCCCCCGTGGAACAGTGGGCATCTCCGTGAGACAGCGTGGTGAGCGAGATCTTGCAGCCAGAGCTCCCGCTTTGATCCTCGTGGCCGGACCCCCGGCTGCTGCCGTGCTTCGAGCCGCCGGCTTGTGCGGCAAAGGCCAGAGCGAATGCCGCGATCGCGCCTACCATTGCCGTCGATATGGGCTGCATGATTACCCTCCCCCACCAGATAGTATGAGAGTCTCGCCGCCGGACGAAGCCCCCCTCCCCGCCCTCCGTTTTCATCAATGATTCCAAGGTTGTTCCAAATGCGGGGGAGAACCGCCTGCATTTCCCCACCTGGCTTGTTCCAGTGTCAGCGGAATCGCCGGGAGGCCTTTTCCGGCCCGCCGCGGTCATTTCCGAAAGCGCGAAATGCAATCTTCAATGGCGCGCTTCACCTGCGGCCCGAAGCGAGCCACGTCGAATCGCTTCGCATGCTCGTGCAGGCGGACGGGATCGGGCTGCAGCCGATCGATGGCGGCGATCCCTTCGATCAGCGAGGCGACGGTGGGCTCGGGGAAGAAGATCCCGGTCTCCCCCGCGATCACCGTCTCCAGCGCACCGCCCCGGCCGAGCGCCAGCACCGGCCGGCCCGCCGCCTGCGACTCCACCGGGGCGATGCCGAAGTCCTCCTCCCCGGGCAGGACGAAGAACCGCGCTCCCGCGTAGAGGCGCGGCAGATCGTCCTGTCCCACCGGCCCGAGGAAACGCACCGAAGGCCCCGCGGACTGCTCCAGGCGGCGGCGCTCCGGTCCGTCGCCCGCGACGAGGAGCTTGCGCTTGAGGCGGGAGAAGGCGCTCACCGCCAGCTCCACCCGCTTGTAGGGGACCAGGGCGGAGACGATCAGTGCGTAGTCCTCGGAGGAAGGACCTTCCGCCGCGGGGACGAAGCGCGCGGTGTCGACCGGGGGATACACCACCGCGTCGGCGTCGCGGGACCAGAACCGCCGGATGCGCCCGGCCACGAAGCGGCTGTTGGCGATCAGCCCGTCCACTCTTCGGGTGGAGCGGACGTCCCAGCGGCGGAGCGCGGGGGCCAGGGAACGGGCGGCGGCCCGGGTGAGGAGGCCGGCCCGGCC
>DATKAG010000505.1:0-6086 GCA_035498355.1 Myxococcales bacterium
CCGGCGTCCCAGATGGGCACCGCCGGGGCGTTGTTCTTCTGCTTGTGGAAGGAGCCCTTGTCGTCCTCGGTGATGATGTCGCCGTCCTTGTCCACCAGGAAGACGCCGTTCATGTTTCCGTCGGCGTTCTTGTCCACCCCGGCGACGAACTCGTTGAAGAGGTCGAAGCGGAAGAGGTGCCCTTCCCAGAGCGCGTCGGCGGGCGAGCCGGGGACGAAGCGGGGCACGTAGGCGGTGGAGCCGGTGCCCACTTCCAGGGTCTGGATGGCGGTGGAGGAGAAGGCGGTGGCCCGGGCGACGATGTTCACCACCGCGCTGGCGATCGCGTCCTGCAGGTCCTGGGCGTTGTCGGCGCGCATGGCGGCCGTGCTCTTGCCGTACTGGGCGGCGTTGTCCAGCAGGGGGACCTTGAGGCCCACGCCGATGACGAAGGTGACGATGTCCTGGATGCCGTTGGAGGAGTTCCCGTCCATGTCATTGGTGGCGAAGAAGTTGGTGACGTCGTCCAGCAGGTTCTTGCTGCTGTTCGACTCGTCGGTGCCGCAGCCGGTGGGCGGCGCGGCGCTGCCGCCCGACGCGCACTCGATGCTGTCGGTGCGCAGGGCCGCGGGCAGGTTGTTGTCGCCGTAGGGGGCGCCGTCGGTGATGAGCACGATGGCGTTCACCTGGCAGGAGACGCAGAGGGGCTTGGTGGCGTCGCTGGGGGCGGTGAACCCGGCCTTGGTCCAGGCCGGGCTGGAACCGAACTTGGTGTTGTAGAAGCTGTTGCTGCCGCCGAAGAACTGGCCGACGTTGAAGAGGGTCTCGGCCAGCGGCGTGCCGATGGCGCCGGGGTACTGGTTGGTGCCGAAGCTGATGGCCCGCACCGCGGCCAATAGATTCGTCTGCTTGGTGACGGTGCCCGCGGCCTTCCAGTCGGTGAGGTTGCAGTCGGGGATCATGCCCGCCCCGCTCATGCCCGAGGGGACGAGGAACTGGCCGCCGTCGCCGCTGCGCATGCCGGCGCTGGTCGCCGGCTGGTCGGCGTAGGAGAGGTTGTTCGGGTCGTAGGTGACCACGCCGATGCGCACCGGGGTGGCCGTCGTCGACTGCCGGGTGATGAAGTCGGTGAGCGTCTTGCGCGCCACCATGAACTTGGGCGGGTAGAAGTTCAGCCAGTTTCCCTTGAAGACGATGTTGCCGCTCACCGAGGAGCCCACCAGGGAGCTGTCGTTCGTCGCCGCGCTGGGCCCGATGTAGTAGCCGGCCTCGCTCAGGCACTGCTGGCAGCGCTGCTGCTGGGTGATGGCCCAGGCGCTGGAGCCCGAGCCGCCGCTGCCGCCGCTGCCCGCCGCGCTGCTCATCGCGCTGCAGGCGGTGGTGGGAGTTCCGGTGGCGTTGCCGCCGCCGGACTTGGGGACCGGGTCGGTTCCGTTGGCGGCGCCGGTCGGGGCGACGGTGGAGCTCATCGCCCACTCGAACCACTTGAAGATCTTGGTGTTGTCGAAGAACCCGAAGCTGGGGTCGGGAGGCGAGTAGGAGGTGGCCTTGTTGTAGGCGGCGCCGCTCGCATCCTTGCGCCCCTCGAAGAAGGAGTTGGCGTGGCAGCTCGCCACGTTGGCGGCGCTGTCGAAGCGGCCGTTGGCGGCGGTGGCGTTGGGAGTCTTGCCCAGGCTCACCCAGGCCGAGTTGGGGAAGGGGTTCACGTTGTAGGGCAGCTCGTACATCGAGGTGGAGTTGTCGAGCACGAACACCACGTTGGGGAGCTGGCCCGACTGGGTGGCGAAGAAGGTGACGTCGCCGTGGTCATCGCTGTTCACGGTGGTGGGCTGGACCCGCTGGGCCACCGCGCTGTTCGCCAGGCAGTCGCCGGGTACGCAGGCGCCCGCCTCCGCCTGGCGCGGGGCGTCGAGCATCAACAGGCCGATCAGGAGCGCCGCAACGCGCAGATGATGCAGTCTCATGGGGTCCTCACAATCCGTACTTGAACGTGAACTCCAGCTCCATGTCGCCGGCCAGAGGGTCGGTGCAGGCCACCACCACCCGGTAGGCGCGTCCGCCCAGGGTGGACCCGGGGACGATCACGTTGGAGATGTCCCGGTTCTTGGCGCTGGAGTTGCCCACCATCTGGGAGGGCACCGCCTGCACCGAGGTGACCATCGCGTAGTTGCCCTGCGGCTGGCCGCCCACCACCGGCCGCACGTGGCCGGTGTAGACGTGGCGGGTGCCGGTCTCCACCTGCACCGCCTGGTCGAGGGTGATGGTGGTGGGGTCCAGGCCGAAGACGCGCAGCCGGCCGAGGATGTACTGCCGGCCCGCCTCCACGCAGGAGGTCTGGCTGAGCACCCGGGCGTCGCGCGCCGAGTCGCCCTTGCTGATGTTGGCGATGGTCAGGGTGACCACCGTCACCACCGCCAGCACGCCGATGACGATCAGGGCGGCGAGGATGGCGCTGCCGCGAGGCTTCCGGGTGTCCATCATCCGCCTCCCACGTTGCCGTTGGTGAACACGGGCGGCAGGAAGTGCGCCCGGGAGAGAAGGTTCTGGGGCTGCTCCGACACGGAGAGGACCTCGCGGTGGAAGGTGTCGACGTTGAGAAGCGGCCGGTTGAGCAGGGCGGGGACGCCGTCGCCGGTGCGATCGGGCGAGGCGCGCGTGGATCGGGCCACCACGAAGATGTTCACGTTGCGGATGTTGGCGGGGTTGCCGGTATAGCGGTTGACGCTGTCATAGGAGTCGTTGCGCCAGTCGGGCGCGGTGGCGGTTTCCACCGGGGTGCCCGCCACGCCGGGGCAGGAGCCGAAGGACCAGGTGGCGACGCCGTTCACGCAACCCGGCGCGGCTGCGGGGGTGGCGCCGCCCGCGGCGAAGGCCGACCCGGCGGGAGGCTGGCCGATGTCGTAGGAGAGCTGCACGTCCTCGATGCCGCGGAAGAGCAGCTCCTGCGTGCCCCGGCCGCGGTCCCGGTAGAGCGAAGGGACCCCGGTGGGGTCGTTGGCCACGTAGTAGCGGACGCGCTCCACCAGGAACATCGAGGCGCTGAGGAAGCAGGCGTCGGTGGGAGCGGCGGAGGGGAAGTACCCGTCGGCGTTGGTGAGGACGCGCACCGTCACCGAGGTGTCGCCCACCGCCGCGTCGGCGTTCAGGGCCACGTAGGCGGAGGGCTCGGCGCCGGTGCAGAGGAGCTGGATGATGCGGCCCTGGTTCAGCGCCTGGGTGAGCGCGGTGCCGAAGCCGAGGGTGTAGGGCCCGGCCCCCGTCTTGGAGGTGATGGCGCGGGTGAAGATGGGATCGCGCCAGGCAACCACCAGCTCGTCGGGGCCGTCGCTGCGATCGCGGCCGCCGTTGGGGCAGGTGCTGCCGGTGCCCGGGGTGGTGCAGGCGAAGCGGTCGAAGTCGAAGGCCGCGATGGGGGTGATGCCGTACCCGGCCTGGCGCACGGCCCGGCCCAGCTCGAGCAGGGCCAGCCGGCCGCTCTCCTCCAGGTCGCGCTGGCCCATCTGCACGGCCGAGGCCTGGCTCTGCTTGATGAGCACCAGCGAAATCCCGGAGATGACGAAGGCCAGGATGACGACGGAGATCATCACTTCGATGAGCGTGAAGCCCTTGTGCGCGGAAGTGGTCATAGAGGGAGCTGCCCCACCCCCATGTTCGCGGGGTTGTAGCGGTACCCGAGCACCACGGCGCGGCGGAAGACGCCCTCGTTGGTGCCCGCGCGATCGCCCATCTGGTAGCGGACGATGACCGCGAACTGCCGCCCCTGCTCGAGGGTGACGTTGACGGGGTCCATCAGCGGGGCGATGTTGACGTAGACCGTGTAGGTCTCCGTGCCCACGGTGAAGTTGCCCAGGGAATTGTCAGGCGCGTCGTTCCCGGTCGGGAGGCCGACGCCGGCGAAGAGGCCGCCCGGGTCGGCGAAGGCGCCGTCGTTGTTGTTGTTGTTGTTCACCAGGCGCCCGTCCGTGTAGGCCGCCAGCGAGAGCTGGCCGGCGATGGAGCGGCCCAGGGCGATGGCGTTCGCCTGGCGGCGGGCGAGCACGCCGAACTTGCTGCCGCTGCCGAAGGCCAGCACCAGGGCGGTCATGGCGAACGCCACCAGGACCAGCGCGATCATCGTCTCCAGCAGGGAGAAGCCGCGCAGCGGTGTGGGACTCTTCATGCCCGCCACAAGCTGCAAGCGGCGAGCCCCGCCCAAGCGCCCGGATTCGCGGGCGCCCGGGGCCTCGGGCCCAGGCTACTGTTTGCCGGCGTCGCTACTCTTTCGGTGAGGGCGGGGGCGGGCGCGCGGCGCACCCCCTCCTACGAGTGGCGAGACTTCACTTGCAGGTGGTGGGATCTATGTGCCGGCAGACGTGCTGCTCGGCGGTCAGGGGCAGCGACTGGATCATCTGCAGCAGCTCGGTGCTGGTGCTGATCTGGGTGTTGGTCACCCCGCCCGAACTCACCCCCAGCACCGAGAGCCGCACCGAGCTTCCCCCCGCCCCCACCGAGATGGTGGGCCCGGGAGTGGCCGGCGGCCCCCCGACGGTGGTGTTGATCTGGCGCGCGTAGACTGCGCCCTGGATGAACCCGGAGGCGCAGGTGGGCGCCCCGGTGAAGGGATCGCTCTGGTAGGTGGCGGCCGTGTTCGTCCCTCCCGCGGCGCAGGACCCTCCCCCCGAGGGAACCAGGCTGGTCCAGAGGACGCACCCGCCGGCGACGCTGGCGCTGTTGATGGTCTTCTCGTCGATGGTGGCGTACTTCAGCGTCCATCCCGGCGCGGTGCGCGAGGCCGCCGGCGCGCTCACCGAGGTGACCTGCCCGCTGGCGTTGGCGGTGGTGCTGGTGACGTCCACCAGGTTGGCGAGCTTGAAGCGGCCCTGGTCGTAGGCCGCGCCGTCCCCGGCCGCGTTCATGCTCCGGGTGAGGGCGCCGTTGGCCAGCACCGCCACGCCCACGAAGTTGTTTCCCCCCACCGGCGGCGTGGTGCTGTAGCCCCGCTGCTTGTCGGGGGTGGGCTGGGGGAAGGTCCCGTCGATGCAGGACTGCGTCCCCCCGCCGCTGCAGGACCAGTTCAGGGTGTTCACGCTGAAGCTCATGCCCGTGATGGGGCAGGAGGAAACCTGCACGTTCTCGCTCACCGCCGAGGCGTTGCAGGCGCTCGCGGGCAGCGAGCTGATCGCCTGGGACGGCGGAGAGATGCCCGGGCTGGACTGGCTGCTCCCCGCCGCGCTGCTGAAGCTGCTGGTGTAGCGGGTGTTGGCGTTGTCCATCGTCAGGCTGGTGCTCACGGTGCAGCCGGCGGTGATGCAGGTCATCGGGTCGTCCGGGCGGCAGTCGCCGCCTGTCTGCGAGCGGACGTGGGCCCGGTCGCCGGTGCCCACGAAGGCCCGCAGCCAGCCGGTGTCGGGCTGCACGGCGGTGGAAGCGAGGCTGAAGATGGGCTGCCGGGAGCGCGGGTCGTTGGTGTTGTCGGGGTCCTGCTCGTAGGCGCGGCCGAAGGTCCAGTTGTTCACCAGCCCGGTGCCGCTGTCGATGTGGCCGGGCAGGCCCATGCGGAAGGCCCAGATCTGGCCTCCCTCGTCGCCCAGCACCGCGCTGTCGAAGAACCCGTCCGGCTCGTAGCTGTTCTGCGTCCCGTAGTCGACCAGCGCGGCGGGAGCGGGGAAGCCGAAGCGCATCGCCTTCGCCGGGTCGGTGTCGGCCGCCCCGGGGTCGTAGGAGGCGAGGAAGAGCGGCGCGCCGGTCCAGACGTCGAGCAGGGCGGCCGCCCGTCCCCGGTTCTGGTAGGGGCTGTGCCCGCCGTTGAGGAACACCGCGTAGCGCTCCTCGGTGTGCGCCACCCCGTAGTTCGCCTGGCCCGCGGTGTTGGCCGTCTCCAGCAGCACCGGCCCGATGGGGGGTGGCCGCGGGGACACCTGGCTCCAGGACTGTCCCCACATCGCCTCCTGATCGCTGCAGGGCGGAGGATAGACCCAGAGCAGCTTCGGATTGCCGGTGTCGGTGACGTCGAGGGCGAACTGGTGCGAGCCTCCCTGGCGCTCGCTGGCCACCGCCACGGTGTGGTACTCGACGTCCTGCTTCACCAGCGGCTGGTTGACGAACCCGTCCGCGCCCTTGTCGTTCTG
>DATKAG010000506.1:0-2759 GCA_035498355.1 Myxococcales bacterium
TGACCGAGTCCGTCTCGATCAGGGCGTAGTCGGTGCCCAGCACGGTGGCCAGCGCCTCGCGGAAGGCAGCGTCGCCGGCGACCAGGACCGTGATTGACATGATCGCCTGAAGCGTACCATGCGGAACCGCCTCAAGAGCCAATTCCTATCCAGCTGGAACCGTCGGGATAGAGCTCGCGCTTCCAGATCGGCGCCTCTTTCTTCAGCGCCTCTATGGCGTGGCGGCAGGCCTCGAAAGCGTCGGCGCGGTGGGCAGCGGCGGCGGCGATGACCACCGAGATCTCGCCCGGCTGCAGCGCGCCGGTGCGGTGGTGGATGGCGAGGCGCGCCGCCCACTTTTCGCGCGCCTGCGCGGAGATGTGCTCGAAGATGCGCAGGGCCATCTCCGGATAGGCCTCGTACTCCAGGCGCACGACCTTCTTTCCCTGGTTGGAGTCGCGCACCACGCCCACGAAGCTGACGACCGCCCCGCAGCCGGCGCCCTGCACCAGGCGCAAGGGCGCCTCCGGATCCACTTTGTCGGGCCCGATGCGGTGCGGCCCCGCTCCCCCGGAGACCGGGGGAATGAGCGCGACCTCGCTCCCTTCCCGCAGCGGGCGATCCGCGGGAGCGAACTCCTGGTCGACCGCCAGGCGCAGCTTGTCCGCCACCGCCTGCAGCGAGGGATGGCGGGCGCAGGCCGCGGCCAGCGCCTCCCCGGCGGTGGCGCCTTCCGGCAGGTCGATCGCCTCGGCGCCCTTGCCGGCCCGCTCCCGCGCGGCCGCGAAGTAGAGGAGAGTCACGCGCATTGCGCGGCCCATGCTAGCAGCGTTGACGCCCATGGGGGCCGTCTCTATTGTGCCCAGCCCCATGGCGGAACCCCACAACCTGACGGTGGACGAGTGCCTGGCCCTGCTCAAGGACGGCTCGCTCCGGCCGGACAGCATCGCCGAGGAGATGGAGTACGCCGGCGCCTCCCGGCCCCAGCCCAGGGACGTGGAGGCGGCCCGGGCCGCGCTCGCCCGCCTCCAGGCGGAGGCCGTGGCGGAGCCGCGGGTCGTGGCCGGCGAAATCGCCGCCCTCCCGGGGATGCTCTCGCTCGCCTTGGTGCACGCCGCCGGCCGGGCCTCCCGCCAGGAAGTGCTCGCCGAGCTTGCCGTGGCGCCCGACCGGACGCTGGCGAAAGAGGCCAAGCGCGAGCTGCAGAAGCTGAAGCAGCGCGGGGTGCAGGTGCAGGAGATCCGCCCGCAGGGCGCCCCGGTGCTCAAGCCCCTCCCCGAGGGGGAGGCGCCGGTCTGCTACGCCAGCAGCATCGACGCCTGGGGCGAGCGGGCAGTGTGGTGGTCGCGGCCGGGCCGGCAGGGAGTGGAGGTGGTGCAGGTGGTCCTCTCCGACCTGAAGGGGATCCTCGCCGTCGACGCTCTGGGCCTCTCCCGCCGCACCTGGCGCGAGTTCGTCAAGCGGCTGCCCCGGCAGGACGTGGTCACCAGCGCCGAGATCCCCCGCGAGCACGCCCGCCAGCTCATCGCCGACGCCGAGGCGGCGGGAGCGCGCAACGGCTTCTCTCCCCCCGCCGCCTACGCGGAGGCGCTGGTCCTGCTGGGGCCGGCGCCGGAAAAGCCGCCGCCTTCGCCCGGGCTCGCCGTGGAGATCGAGGACGAGGCCCAGAGCCAGGCGGCGGGGGCCAGGCTCTTCGACGATCCCCTCTTCGCCGCCTGGATTCCCGAGGAGGACGAGGTGCGCCGCTTCGCCCTGCGGGTGGACGAGATCGCCACCAGCCGCCTCTACCTGGACGAGAAGCAGAAGCAGGTGGCCTTCGAGCAGGCGGCGGACGACGCCGCCGCGGCGTACTTCACCGAGCAGCGCCGCAAGCTCTACGCCCGCCGGCTGCTGGAGATGGCCCACGTGCTGGCCTCGGAAAAGAGGCTTCCGGCCGCGCGCACCGCCGTCGCGGTGGCGCGCGCGCTGGACCAGGGCGCGCCCAGCCCGTTCTGCCGGGCGCTTTTCACCCATGCGCTGGAGGGGAGGCTTCAGCAGAAGGCGAAGGAGCCCCAGGTCACGCCCTCGGGCCTGGTGACCCCTTGAGTCCGGAGAAGCAGCGCAATCCCCTCCCCACCACCGACGCCATCATCGCCGGCCATGACGGCCGCATCGTCCTCATCCTGCGCAAGAACGAGCCCAGGGGCTGGGCCATCCCCGGCGGCTTCGTGGACGCCGGCGAGGAGGTGGGGAAGGCCTGCCGGAGGGAGGCGAAGGAGGAGACGGGGCTGGAGGTGGAGCTTCTGGCGCAGCTCTTCACCTACTCGGATCCGAAGAGGGATCCGCGCAAGCACACCATGTCGGTGGTCTATGCCTGCCGTGCGAAGAGCGGCGAGGAGCCCCAGGCCGGGGACGACGCGGCGGATGCGAAGTGGTTCCGCGAGTCAGAGATCCCCTGGGACAAGCTCTGCTTCGACCACGCGGAGATCCTGCGCGACTACTTCCGCTGGGTCAGGACCGGCGAGAGGCGGAAGCTGTAGCCGATCAGCGCGGGTTCTGCTCCGCCGTGGGCGGCGGGACGGTCAGCTGCGTGCTGGGCCGGGCCAGCGTGCGCGCCCGGGTGTCCGCCTCCTGCCAGCGGTTGTAGAGCTCGGTAGCGGCGGTCCGGCGCTGGGCCACCTCCTTGAGCAGCCCCGCCTCCTGGGCCTGCGCCTGGGCCACCCGCTGATCGATCTCCCCGGGGTTCACCGAGCCCGCCTGCGGGGCGTTGGCCGACTTCATCGCCTTGTACTTCGACTGCT
>DATKAG010000507.1:0-3997 GCA_035498355.1 Myxococcales bacterium
TGAGACCCAGCGCGTAGAAGGAGAGTGCCGCCGCCGCGCGCGCGGAGGCCCCGTTGTTCACCGCCGCGACCAGCGACGCCGCGGCGGCAACCGCCGAAAGGCGGAAGAGCGCCGCCCGCTCGACCTGCCAGTCCGCCGGGCGCAGCCGCCGCCCGACCTGCCGGCCTGCAGCGCCCAGCGCCCAGGCAGCGCACGCGGTGATGGAGGGGAAGAGCAGGAGCAGCTCGACATAGAGGCGCGTGCGCGCTTCGGCGTCGATCCCCCGCAGGACCATGATGCCGATGGCGCGGCCCTTGAAGCCGTGGAGCGGGATCGCGGCGTTGGCCAGCGCGAATTGCACCGCCTGCGCGGCCAGGGCGAACCCGACCAGCCATGGAGTGTCGATCGGTGTTCGCGCGGGCACCCGGGTTGCAATCCTTGCGGGCATGCCTGCAGGGGCTGTCATTGCAATCCTTCGACGGCGTCCTGGGAGACTGACGCCTTACACCAGAAACCCACGATGGCGGTAGGGTTTCAGGGACGGTCAATTTCCTCGGAGAGGCGGAGGGCGAGCGCGGGAGTGAAAATCCCTCATTCCCCGGTTCGAATCCGGGCGGTGCCTCCACCCCCGACCCGCTTCATCAGGGCGGCCATCTCCCGCTCGGCGGCGTCCTCGCTGCCCGAGAATCGCTCGACGACGGCGGCCCAGTCCTCGGGCTTGCGGTTCTGGTTCAGCTTCAGCTTGCCCGAAAGGGTCTCCACCGTGATCTCGAACGCCACGATCCCCGGGGCGATGCGGGCCGCGTACTCCTCCTCCACGGTCCAGGGGCGCTCGACCCCGGCCTCGAAGATCGCGGTCAACTCGCGGACGTGGGGCAAGGTCTCGATGGCGCGCGCCGGGCCGGAGGCGTGCACCACGCAATAGTTCCAGGTGGGCACGTTGGGCGCGGTCCGGTAGTAGCGCGGGGAGACGTACGCGTGCGGCCCGTGGAACACCGCCGTCAGCGGCGCCCCCGCCTCCACCAGTTGGGCCAGCGGGTTCTGCCGGGCCACATGGCCCTGGATGCGCAGCGGGTCCTCCTTCACCAGCAGCGGCTGGTGCCCGATCTCGGGTGCGCCGTCGATCACGCCCACCACGGTGGCGAACGGGGATCGCCGCATCAGCGAGAGCAGGAGGGGGAGGTCGTGGTTCTCGAAGAGCCTGGGAAGGTACATGGCGGGCCAGTGTAACGGCGCGTCCTCCCCGGGACGAATCAGGCTCGCAGGCCGCGGGGGATGATCAAGCGCCCCAGCAGGTCGAATCCGCCCTGGACGGCCAGGGCCAGCAAGGCCGCGGGGATGGCGCCCTCCAGGATCAGCCCCGTGTCCGCCAGGCGGATGCCGGTGAGGATCGGCTGGCCGTAGCCTCCCGCTCCGATCAGCGCCCCCAGCGTCGCCGTCCCCACGTCGATCACCGCCGCGGTCTGGATGCCCGAGAGCAGCGAAGGAGCGGCGAGGGGAAGCTCGATGCGGGCGAGCACCGCCCGGGGCGGCAGCCCCAGCGCCTCTCCCGACTCGCGCAGCTCCGGGGCGATGCCAGCGAGCCCCGCGTGCGTGCCGCGCACGATGGGCAGCAGGCTGTAGAGGAAGAGGGCGACGATGGCGGGGCCCGCGCCGATCCCCAGGAGCGGGATCATGAACACCAGGAGCGCCAGCGAGGGCACGGTCTGGATGGCGCCCGCCGCGGCCAGGATGACCTGCCCCAGGCGCGGACGGCGGAAGGCGGCGATGCCCAGCGGGACGGCGAGCGCGATGGCGGCGGCGAGCGAGACGGCCACCAGGAAGAGGTGCTCGGCCGTGCGCCGGGCGACGCGCCGGAGCAATCCCGGGGGCGAGGCGGCCGCGGAGAAGGAAAACCTCCCGGCGAGGAAGTCGGAGGCCACCTGCGCCTCGGGAACGCGGTCGAGCAGGGCCCGCGCGTTCATGGCGATCATCTCCCTGGCCCCGATCGCGCCCTCCAGCCGGGAGAGCGCCCGCGCGGCCTCCGCGGGCAGGCCGCCGCGCCGGAGCAGGACCGCCTGGTAGCGGGGAAAGGCCTGGCGATCGTCCTCCAGGACCACCAGGTCGCCGGCCTCGATCTCCGCGTCGGTGGAGTAGAGATCGGTGGCCGCGATCTCCCCGCTGCGCAGCGCCCGGTAGGCCAGGGCGTGCTCCAGGCCGCGCACGTGCTCGTCGGAGAAGCCGTACACCTCGCGCAGGCGCGGCCAGCCGTCCCGGCGCCGCAGGAATTCGTTTGTCAGGCCGATCTCCAGCGCGGAATGGGCTGCCAGCGCGGAGAGCGAGCCGATCCCCAGCCGGAGCGCTTCGGTCCGGCGCATGCCGATGGCGTAGGCGTCCTCGAACCCCAGCGGGCCGCCCATGCGCATTCCCAGCCTCTCGAGCGCCGGGCCCAGGTCGCTTCTCCCTCCCAGGAGCTCCTGGGAGATGGTGCCGGTGTACTCGGGATAGAGATCGATCTGCCCGGCCCGCAGCGCTTCCCAGAGCACGCGGGTCCCGCCCAGCTCGCGGCGGTGCTCGGCGGGAATGGCCGCCGCCCGCAGGGTCTGCACGGCGATCTCGGCCAGGATCACCGACTCGGTGAACTGCTTGGAGCCCACCTGCAGGGCCGCCGCGGCGGCCAGGGCCAGCGCGATCACGGGGCCCGCCCGTGCGCCCGGACGAAGCGGGCGACGAAGTCGTCGGCCGGCGCCCGCGCCAGCTCCGCCACCGTCCCCTGCTGGAGGACGCGGCCGTCGCGCAGCAGCACCGCGCGCTGGGCGAGGAAATCAGCTTCCAGGAGGTCGTGGGTGACCAGCACCACCGTCTTTCCCAGGCGGGCGAAGGCGTCGCGCAGGTCCCGCTGCAGGTCGAAGCGGGTCATCGGGTCGAGCGCGCCTAGGGGCTCGTCGAGCAGCAGCACCTGGGGATCGAGCATCAAGGCGCGCATCAGGCTCACCCGCTGGGCCTGGCCGCCGGAGAGCTGGCGGGGGAAGCGGCGCAGGGCATCCAGGGGAAGGCGAACGACCGACGCCAGCTCCTCGATGCGGGCGGCGATCCGGCCCTCCTCCCAGCGCAGCCAGCGCGCCACCAGGGCCACGTTCTCCCGCGCGTCGAGGTGCGGGAGCAGCGCGCCGCCCTGGACGCCGTAGCCGATCTGCCGCCGCACCTCCGCCAGTCCGTCCGGCGGCAGCGGCTGTCCCCTGAAGCGCACCACTCCCGCATCGGGCCACACCAGCCCGTTCAGCATCCGCAGCAGGGTGGACTTTCCCGCCCCGCTGGGGCCGATCAGCGCCGTGGTGCTTCCCGCGGGCACCGCCAGATCGATGGGCCCCAGCGCCACCGCACCGCCGTAGCGCTTGACCGCCCCCGCCGCTTCGAACACCGGCGTCACCGCGGGCAGGGTAGCGCGGCGAGGGCAGCCGGGCGAGGGCGGGCTGGGCTACGCTCCCGGGCGTGTTCCGATCCTGGTACGCCACCTGCCCGCGCGGGGCGGAGCAGGCGCTCGAGCTGGAGCTGCGCGCGATCGGCGCCAAGGGGATTCGCCCGGGGCAGGGCGGGGTGCGCTTCACGGGCGAGCGCGAGGTGGCCCTGCGCGGTTGCCTCGAGCTGCGCACGGCCCTGCGCCTCCTGGAGCCCGCGGGCGAGTTTCCCGCGGCCACCGCGGAGGAGCTGTACGCAGGCGCCTTTGCGTTGCCCTGGAGCGAGCTGGTCGCCCGGGGCCAGACCGTGGCCGTGGCCGCCAGCGGGCGCAGCGCCGGGCTGACGCACACGCACTTCGTGGAGCAGAAGGTGAAGGACGCGGTGGTGGATGCGCTCCGGGAGCGCGCCGGGTTCCGACCCGACGTCGATCCCCGCGCCCCGGACGTCCTGCTCGTCGCCCATCTCGCGGACGGGCGCTGCAGCCTCTCCCTGGACCTGGCGGGGGACCTGCTCTCCAACCGCGGCTACCGGGTGCGCACGGTCGCGGCCCCGCTGCGCGAGGCGCTGGCCGCGGCCGTGG
>DATKAG010000508.1:0-3719 GCA_035498355.1 Myxococcales bacterium
GGGATCGGGGGCGCCTGTTGGTAGATGCGAGAACCGACCCAACCGAGGACGGTGAACGACACCGCGATGACGAGGACGAACGCGGTCCAGACTCTTTTCACGGGCGCACCTTTTCGCTCGTGCAGGACGACGCCGCACGCACGGATCGGTGGATGAGCAAGTGTTGCGCCAACGGTTGTCGCGATCGCGCAGGCCAATTGCGAGTTCGCCCTGGAGAGCGGAAGGCATTCCATCCCGGATCTGAGCGTCAGGAGTTCGCCAGGTGTCTCATTCTTCGACGGTCCTGAGGCGAAAGGTCGGATAAGTCCTCTTCTGTCCCCTCCTGCCTCCCTGCCTCCATCGTTGCCAGCCTAGCAGAACCGCTCGCGGCGGGCTCACGGAGCCGCCGCGCAGGGGAATTCAAGGGATGGCGCGGACGGCTCCGTCAGCGCAGCGATTGCTGCAGCTCGGGGACCTCGTCTTGCCACTGCAGCGACTCGAAGTGCGCCGTCAGGCGGGCGGGCGCCGTGGGCGGGCCTGTGGTCGGCAGGCCGAGGTGGGAGAGGATTTGCTCGATCACCGATTTCTCGTTGATGAAGGCGAGGACCTTCCGGCGGCCGCCGCACGGGCAGGCGAGGACGTCTTCGCGGAAGACGCGGAGGAGGAGCTCACTCCAGGGGATACGCGAGTCAGGTGGGCGCCGTACCGTCGCCGGCCTGGTGTCCCGGGGCGGCGGGGCGGCTGCCGGAGTGACTTCGGGGCAGGTCGGCAGCCGGGCAGGCTCCGGCAGGATGGGAATGACCTCGGCTCGCCATTTCGAGGCCGGGGCGAACACGCCATGGTAGCGAACGAGGTGGGACCGCGGCGGAGGGACCAGAGCTGCCAGGCGGCGCAAGAGCTCGCGTGGTTCCAGCACCAGCACCTCGCGGCCGTCGCCGAGGCTGCGCTTCATGCGGTAACCGAGCTTGCCCTCGGGGAGTGAGTAGAGGCGCTCCTGGGTGAGCGGCGGGCGGGCGCCGTAGCCGCACAAATGCGCGAGGCCCTGCCGATCATGGGCGTGCAGGTGGACTCCGGCGTGGAGCGAGAAGCCCTCCTGACAGGCCGTCAGCCGCTTTGACTTCGCCGCCTCGGGCGGCTTGCCGCGCAAGGTGGTCACTGACTCGGCCTGCGAGGCGGCCAGGGCATCGGGCGCGCGGGCATCGTCGCGCGCGGCCGCGAGGCGGGGCTTGAGGATTGCGCGCACGCGGCGCTGGATGCGGCGGAGGACTTGCCGCACGTCCTCGTCGGTCGGGCCGGGCAGCGCGAGGAAACGGACGGTGCCCTGATTGCGGATCCAGACGCCATCGGGGATGACGGCATGGAAATGGACGTTGAGGTTCAGGGCGCTGCCAAATCGTTGCACGAAAGTCACGGCTCCCGCGCGCGCGCCGTGGATGCCCAGCCGGCGGGCGCGCAAGCGGTGACGGGCAAAGATGGCGCGCAAGGCGAGGTCGAGCGTCCGCGTGATCAACTGCGGATCGCGAGCGAGGAGGAAGCGCGCCCAGCGCGGGAGCGAGAGCACCCACTGGCGCATCGGGACGTGCGGAAGGACGCGGTCGATCAGGTGAGTGGCCGTCCCCTGCATCCGCCGCGTCGTGCAGGACGGGCAGATCCCGCGGCTCTTGCAGGAGAAGGCGACGAGCGACTCGTCGCCACAGGCGGGGCAGCGCACGCGGGCGAAGCCGTGGGCGAGGATGCCGCAGCGCAGATAGCGCTCGAACTCGGCGACGACGAAGCGAGGCAGGCCGCTGCCGTCATTGCGCGCTTCCGTCTCGGCGAGGAAGGTGCGCAGGTGCTCGCGGATGGTCTGGTGCAGGAGCGATTTCTCCGGCTCGCGGCGGCGGTAGCCCGGGACCGGCCGGACAACCCGGCGGTCCGGTCCGGGTCCACCGGCCGGGACGAAGGCTGCTCCGGGGCTGTCCACGGCGCTGGGGCAACATCACGAAACGGGCCAACGCGCCGCTCGCAGGGAGAGAGGGCCAGTTGGGCGGACCAGGTGGCGCAAATTGGGGCGATCGCTGGAGCAAAATGGACATCTGGCCCATCTTGAACGCAGCGGTGAATCACTCGAGCTGGCCCCGGGGAACGCCCTCCTTGTAGGGAGCAAGCCGGTACGAGACTTCCGTCGAGATGATCCCTCCCGCGGAAAGCTCGGCCAGCTCGCGCGCCCCCATGTGATCGCCTGCCATCAGGCGGGGCAGCACGATGTCCAGCGAGGTGGCGCGGGAGAAGATGCCGCAGGAAGGAGCGCCGACCAGGGGGACGTCGCCGAGGTAAGCGAGCCAGAGCAGCGTGCCCGGGTAGGCGGGGACGCCGTGGCGCTCCAGGCGGGCGCCGGCGATCTCCAGGGCGCGCAGCACCGGGTCCTGCGGATCCATCGAGCGGCTGCCGGCGAGCAGGAGGAAGCGGGCGCCGTTGCGCAGCTCCTCCCCGATCGCCGCCGCGATGGCCTCGGGCGTTCCTTCGACCGCCCGCGCCATGGAAAGGCGCGCGCCGAAGAACGCCAGCTTCTCCTCGAAGGAGCGGCGGGCGCGCTCCAGCGCGGCATCCGCGATCTGCTCGTGCACCAGCAGGGCCGCCGGGCGCCCCACGAACGGGCGCAGGGAGAGCAAGCCACCGCGGGCGATCTCCTCTGCCTCGCGGAGCCGTTCTTCCCGGGTGACGAACGGCACCACCTTCACCCGCCCGACCACGTCGCCTTCCACCGCCACATAGCCGCGGGGATGCGCGTAGGCGGCCAGGTCGGGAATGAGGTTGATGCGCGCCAGCCGCTCCGCATCCAGCTCCACCAGGCCGCGCCTGCGCGCAACCAGAGGGACCGATCCGCCTTCCATCTCCCCCGGGCTCACGCCCTCCCCCGCCACCGCCGCGGACAGCCGGCGTCCCGCGGGATCCTCGTGCACATCCTGCGGCTCCAGCTCCAGCGCCTCCAGCTCGCTCCAGGACGCCTGCTCCACCGCCGCCAGGTCCGCCGCGGCGAGCACGCGGCCCTTTCGCAAGGGGCCCAGGTCGCGCGTCAGCACCAGGCCTGGCTGCAGCTTCTCTCCCCGGCGGAACTTCCGTGTCCTCATGTCAGCCTCTCTTCAGGCGAGCAGGTGCCGCTCCAGCGCCCGCAGCGAGACCAGGTTGTGCGCCGGGGCGAAGACGCTCAGGTGCGGGAGCGCCGCCTGCATCCCCTGGGTGAGCGGCTGGTAGTCCGGGCTCCCCAGGAGCGGATTGAGCCACACCAGCCGGCGGGAGCGCCGCCGGAGCATCTCCATCTGCGCGCCCAGGAGCGCCGGGTCCCCGGTGTCCCAGCCGTCGCTCAAGATCACCACCACCGTGCGCCCGTCGACCAGCTGTCCCCACTCCTCGTTGAAGGCCGAGAGGCACTCGCCGATGCGCGTTCCCCCCGACCAGTCGTGCACCTCGGCGGAGAGGCCGCGCAAGGCCAGCGCGTACTCCGGCTCGCGCAAGAGCCCCGTCACCCGCCGCAGGCTGGTGGAGAAGACGAAGCTCTCCACCCGCGCCACCGTCCCCTGCAGGGCGTAGAGGAACTGGAGGAGGAAGCGGCTGTAGAGATCCATCGATCCGGAGACGTCGCAGAGGGCGACGATGCGCGTCTTGCGCGGCTTGCGCCGGCGGAAGCGCAGGTCGAGCGGCTCGGCGGAGTTGGAGAGCGAGCGGCGCATCGTCCTGCGCAGGTCCAGCCGCGAGCCCCG
>DATKAG010000509.1:0-2670 GCA_035498355.1 Myxococcales bacterium
CCGAGCTGGAGGTGCCGAAGAACCTCAGCCCGCGGGTGGCCGCGCTGGCCCAGCGGCTGGGCGGCGGGAAGGACCCGGCGGATGCCGCGGCTTCCATCGAGCGCTGGCTGTACACCGCCCTTCGCTACACCCGGGAGCTGCCCGGGAACACCGCCGACCCCATCGCCGACTTCCTCTTCGTCCGCCGGGCCGGGCACTGCGAGCTCTTCTCCAGCGCCATGGTGATCATGCTCCGCTCCCTGGGGATCCCCGCCCGCAACGTCACCGGCTACTTCGGCGGCCGGCGCACGGACGCGGGGTACTACGCCGTGCGGGCGGGGGACGCGCACAGCTGGGTGGAGGTCTGGTTTCCCGAGGTGGGCTTCGTGCGCTTCGATCCCACTCCCGCCTCCTCGCGGGGCAGCCGGCAGGACGGCCTCTGGCCGCGGGCGGTGCTCCTCTGGGACGCCATGCAGCAGCGCTGGCGGGCGTTCGTGGTGGACTACGACCTGCTCTCGCAGGCGCAGGCGATGAGGAAGGTAGCGCGGATCTTCGACCAGGCGCGGCGCCGCTTCGCCGGCAGCGGCTCGGGATCCTTGCGAGCCCTGGCCCTGGCGCTGGCGGTTCTTCTGGGCGGCATCGGCCTCGCCGCAGCGGCGCGCCGCCTCCGGGGAGGCGGAAAGCGAGGGCCCTTGCCCGCGCTCTCCCGCAGCCAGCGGCGCGCCCTGCGCCTCTGGCGGAGCGCCCGGTCGCGCCTGCGACGGGCGGGGCTCCAGTTCCCGCCGGGTGCGACCGCCCGGGAGCTGGCGCACCGCTTCCCGGCCGCCGCCGAAGCGGCGGACGCCTACGCCTCGGCCCGCTGGGGCGAGACCGCGCTCAGCGCTGCCCAGGCGCGGGCGGTGCTGCGAAGGCTGGACGCCGTCCTGCACGGCAGGGTTGAAACCGGCCGGCCCGCGTGACATCTCAGCCGGCATGCCCGAGCTACCGGAAGTGGAGATCGCGTCGCGGCAGCTGCGCAGCTGGCTCTCCGGGCGCCGCATCGTCTCGGCGCGCGCCCTTCGCTCGCGGGTGATCCGCGGCCAGGCCCAGGCCCGATTCGCCGGCCTCTCCGGTCACGGCCTGCTGGACGTCGAGCGCTTCGGGAAGTGGATGCTGCTCTCCTTCGACGACGGGGAGGGGCTGCTCTCGCACCTGGGGATGACGGGCAAGTGGGTGCGGCGGGGCGCCTCGGAGCCCGCGGCCGCCTGGGTGCGGGCCTCGCTGGAGCTGGACGACGGGAGCGCGCTCGACTACCGCGACATGCGCCTCTTCGGCAGGCTGATCCGGGGGAAGACGGAGGAGCTGCGGCAGGCGAAAGCGCTGCGGGCGCTGGGGCCCGATCCCTTGCCGGGGATCGACGTCGAGCGCCTGCACGCGGCGCTGGTGCGCACCCGCAGGTCGATGAAGGAAGCGCTGATGGACCAGCGCACGCTGGCGGGGCTGGGGAACATCCAGGTGGCGGAGGCGCTGCACCGGGCGCACCTCGACCCCCGGCGGCCGGCGACCACCATGACCCGGGAGGAGACCGCCCGGCTGGCCAGCGCCATCGGGGAGTCCTTGCGCGCCACCCTGCGCGACGAGGACAGCCCGGAGCCCATCACCTACGTGGAGGAGGGCGGGGAGAACGTCTTCCTCGTCTACGACAGGCTGGGGCAGCCCTGCAGCACTTGCGGGACGCCCATCGAGCGCATCGTCCAGGGAGGGCGAAGCACGTTCTTCTGCCCGACCTGCCAGCCGCGCTGGAGGGGGCGGGGTGCTGCGGGCAAGAAGGCGCGCCGCCGGGCGCCTGTCCGCCGGCTCCGGGTGCCGCGGAGGGGGCGCTCGCGCCGCCGTCCGCTCGCCGCGCGAAAGCGCCGCTGACGGTTTGACCGCGCTGCCCCGCGTCCCCACCTTCGCAGGGTGCGAGCGCCGGAGCGGCCCAGCCCCGAGGAGCAGGAGGAACGCCACGCCCACCGCGAGGCCCTGCGCATCCTGCAGGAGCGGGGGCTCGATCCCATGGTCGGCGGCGCCTACGCGCTGAAGACGCACACCGGGATCTGGCGCGACACCAAGGACCTGGACCTCTTCCTCCGCAAGGAGGACGTGGGGCCCGCCCTCCGGGAGCTGGAGGGGGCCGGGTACCGCACCGAGATGACCGACCCGCTCTGGCTGGCCAAGGCGTTCGCCGGGCCGTACTTCGTGGACCTGATCTTCTCCTCGGGCAACGGGATCGCCACGGTGGACGATCACTGGCGGCGGCGCGCCCCGGTCAGAGCAGTCCTGGGCCGCGAGGCGCTGGTGGTGCCCGCCGAGGAGATGATCTGGCAGAAGGCCTTCATCCAGGAGCGGGAGCGATTCGACGGGGCGGACATCCACCACCTGCTCCGCTGCAAGGGCAGGCAGATGGATTGGGAGCACCTGCTGGCCCGCTTCGGCGAGGCCCACTGGCAGGTGCTGCTGGTGCACCTGATCACCTTCCGCTTCGCCTTTCCCGAGGAGAAGGAGCAGGTGCCCGCCTGGGTGATGCGGGAGATGATCGGGCGGATGGAGCGGCACGAGGCCGAGCCGGCCGGGACGGATCACATCTGCCGGGGGACGCTGCTCTCCCGGCAGCAGTACCTGCACGAGACCAACGTGGAAGGATACCGGGACGCGCGCGAGGTGGAGACGCCG
>DATKAG010000510.1:0-3910 GCA_035498355.1 Myxococcales bacterium
ACGTGAACGAGTGCAGCGCGGCCATCTTCTCCCTCCTGAAGAAGGAGTACGCTCCTGCGCGCACCCGGGCGCTGGCGGCCACCGCGCGCCTCAAGCAGATGCCCGCCTTCCTCGAGCAGGGGAAGAAGAACCTCACAAAGCCGGTGGGGCTCTACGCCCGGCTGGCAGTGGCGGCCGCGCGCGGAGGGGACGAGCTGTACACCGGCAGCCTGATGACCCTGGCCACCGATCTCCCGGAGGGGGAGAAAGAGGCCCTCGTTCAGGCCCGCGACGGCGCCTTGAAGGCCTTGCACGGATTCGCCGACTGGCTGGAGGCGCGGATCCCGAAGATGGCGCCCTTCGTTCCCATGGGGCGGGCCAACTACGACTTCTACCTCCGCCGCGTGCACCTGTTGCCTTTCGACGCCGAGCAGATCGAGATGCTGGGGCAGGCGGAGCTGAACCGCTACCGCGGACTGGAGTCGCTGCTGGCCGATCCCTCGCTGGCCTCGCCCGACCCCGCGCGCGCCAGGAGCATCCCGGCCGACCAGCAGGCCTTCCTCGCCGCCTACCAGGCGCGGGAGAAGGAGATGATCGATTTCATGCAGGAGAAGAAGCTGGTCACGCTGCCCGATTACCTGGGCCCCTTCTCCATCCGCCAGCTTCCCGAGGCCTTCAAGCCCACCTCGCCCGGCGGCTTCATGAACCCGCCCGGGCTCTACGACAAGGACCCGGAGGGCTTCTTCTTCATCCCCACCTACAACCCGAAGAGCGGGAACTTCTACATCCGCGCCGCCATCGAGGACCCGCGCCCCATCCTCGGCCACGAGGGCATCCCGGGCCACTTCCTGCAGATCTCCGTGGCCAACCACGTGGCGGACGAGATCCGGCGGCAGCAGTCCGACAACGTCTTCGTCGAGGGCTGGGCGCTGTACGGGGAGGAGATGCTGGCGCGCCAGGGGCTCTACCCGGACAACTCCCCGGCGCAGGGGCAGGTGCTGCGGCTCTCGCGCTACCGGGCGGCGCGCATCGGGGTGGACGTGAACCTGCACACGGGCAAGTGGACCTTCGAGCAGGCGGTCCAGTACTTCATGGAGGCGGGGGGCCTGGACCGCGAGGCCGCGGAGGGCGAGGCGGCCGGCGCGGCCTCCACGCCTCTGCAGAAGATCGGCTACATGACCGGCAAGTCGCAGATCATGGGCCTGCTGGGCCGCTACCGCGACCGCAAGGGCAAGGACTTCCGCCTGGGGGCCTTCCACGACCAGCTGATCTCGTACGGCAGCCTGCCGGTCACCGTCCTCACCTGGCTGATGCTCGACGACCCGGGCCCGCTGGAGGCCGCGCTCAAGTAGCGCCGATCAAGGGCCGGGCGGCGGATAGTCCGCCAGCGTCTTCTCCACGGCGTTGGTGACGGTCTTCACCTCGGTGCCTTCCTTGAAGGTGTCGGTGGCCGTACCCCGCCAGATCATCTGCTTGGTGGCCGCGTCGATGAGGTCGATGATCAGGGTGCCGTCGCGCGAGCCCTCCGCCTCGGTCGAAGGGGTGGAGAGGGCCGGATAGTACCCGTAGGGGTGGGTGGAATAGCTGTACCCGTAGGTCTGCACCTCGATGCTCTTCTTCGAGGAGCCGTGGACGGCGACCAGCAGGTCGGGCGACTGGTCCGGCCCGGTCTTGCGCAGCCCCTTCGCGGCCAGCGCCTTGTCCACGGTCGCGAGCGCGGCCTCCCGGATCTTCGGATCGCGCGCCGCCGCCGCCTGCTCGGGGCCCGGCTGCTGGGAGACGTACGCGTACGTCTGGTAGGCCTTGAAATTGGCCGCCTTGTCGTACTCGGTCTGCACCTTGACGGTGGAGCAGGCGGCCAGTGCCGCCGCCGCGGCAAGCAGTCCCAGCGAACGGGTCATGATGCACCTCCTTGGGCCAGCGGATGCCGATCTATCAGACGGCAACGAGAGCTGCCATGGCGCCCCCCTCAGCGGGGAACGGTGGTGAGGGTGAGCACCGCCTCGGCCGTCTCCGCCTTCCCCTGGACCCTCTTCACGCCCCGGTGCTTGACCAGGGCTTCCGGGGCGGCGTCGGCGACGACGTCGTACTGCTCGCCCCCGAAGCTGGCCTTGCGGGTGGCCAGCGGCTGCTGGGGCTCGGTCGAGGCCACCACCTGGAAGCGCTCCACGCCGAAGGGAGCGGCCACCTCGAACCCGCTGGGGAACTCCACCAGCTGGTTCACCTTCGAGGCGTCGACGGAGTAGCCCTGCTCGAGGGGAACGCGGTAGCCGTTGGCGAGGATGTAGATCAGCCTCACGTACGCCGGCTTGTTCACCCGCAGGAGCAGCTTGAACTGCTCGCGGTCGGCCAGCACCAGGCCGGTCCGGCCCCGGTCGGTGCTGACCTCGACCCGAAGGTCCCCGGTCAGGTATTCGCCGGCCCCGAGGATCTTCTGGTCCTGCAGCGCCTGGGCGAGGTTCTGGGGGACGAAGGGCAATTCCGCGGGCGCGGGGGAGCGGGGGAGCGACACCTCGGCGCTGGCCACCGCGCGCCCGGCGGGGACGTCGCGGACGATGAGGTTGATGCGCAGCGCCTCGCCCGCCTCCAGGTAGGCGCCCTTGATGGCCAGGTCGATCAGGTCGCCCCGCCCCGCCGCCTCGGCCCCGGCGGCGGCCAGGGCGACGTCGAGATCCTGGGCGAACTGGCGGCCCAGGGCGCTGGAGAAGGCGGTGGACCCGTAGGTGAGCGGCGCCACGACCCAGCGGATCCCTCCGCCCAGCCCTTGCCGCTGGAGCTGCAGGACGGTGGCGGCGACCGCCTCGTGCAAGGAGGAGACGGGCTTGCGCAAAAGGACGCCGGCGCGCTCGTCGATCTGGCGCGCCAGGTCGGCGAGATCGGCGTCCGCCGCGGAATCGCCCGCCCCCGGCGCGATAGCCCGGGCCACCGCCTCGTGCGAGGCCGCCTCGGCGACGGCGAGGCGGGCGGCGTAGTACGCCTTGAGCGCGTCGCCTTCCCGCATCTCCTTCTCCGCCGCATGCGCGGCCGCAAGGTCCTCGCGCGCTCCGGCGATGGCGGCGTCGCGCTCGCTCCGGCGCTGGGAGGCGGCGGCCGTGCGGGCGATGGTGGCCAGCGCCCAGGCCTTCCCGCCGTCCTGGTGGGCCAGGTAGCCGAGCCCCGCAAGCGTGATCTGGGTGCTGGTGCGGCTGAGCGATCGGACCTGCTGGCGGTAGAGGCTGTCCTTCTGCTCCTGGACGTCCACCGTCGCCGAGTCGATGCGGACGAGCACGTGCGAGGCCAGGTCGGCGGCGGCCCGGGCCCTGGCGGCGGCGGGCGCGTCCGGGCCCTCGGCGGCGCCGAATCCGACCAGGTACGTGTCCGGAGGAAAGCGGGCGGTGGCGCCGCCGTTGCGCACCCAGTCGGGGTCGGCGGCGGCGAGGAGCGCGGCGGCGAGGCAGAGTGTCGGCGAGATCAAAAGGGGTCACCTCTTGCGCTTGCGGGTCCGCAGGTAGTGGCACCGATACACCACCGCCGTCCGGGCGTCGCGCCGCAGCGTCCAGCGCAGGTCGGCCTCGTCCTCGACCTGGTAGCGGCCGGAGAGCCCGTCGCCTTGACGGATCAGCGCGGCCAGATCGGCCGCGGGATCGTCGCCGCCCAGGCGGGCGTCGTCGTCGACGATGCCGCTCTGCCAGGCGTAGGGCGAGGCGAAGATCACCTCTCCTCCCTCGGCGCAGAGGGTGTCGACCACGCCGACGAGCTGCCTGGGGCTCGCGACCGAGTCGATCAGGTTCAGTGCCACCACCCGGTCGAAGACGCCGGGGAGGAGCGGCGGGTCGAGCGCGTCGGCGCACACCAGCGTGGCCCTGCCTTCGGGGACGGCGCGATCGCCGGCGGCCACCGTCGCCGGCAGGTATCGGCGGCCGACGATGCGCCGGGCGTAGGCGAGGGTCTC
>DATKAG010000511.1:0-10258 GCA_035498355.1 Myxococcales bacterium
GTCACCGCCGCCGCCGACGTCCTGCTCGCCTCCAAGCCCGCCCTGGCCTTCGTCGATCTGCGCGCCGACTCGGCGGCCGGGACCGCCATCTGCCGGCGCATCAAGGGGGCCGCCAGCACGCGCCTCTTGCCGGTGGTCGCCTTCGCCGACCTGGGCGAGGAGCGGACGGTGGCCGCGCTCGACGACGGCGCCGACCACGTCCTCCCCTTCCCGCCCCCGCGCGCCGAGCTGCACGCGCGCATCCGCTCCGCGCTCCGCAACCGCCTGGCCACCGAGCGGCTGGAAGACGCCTCGCAGGTGATCTTCGCCCTGGCCAACGCGGTGGAGGCGAAGGACGCCTACACCGAGGGCCACACCGAGCGGGTGGGGGCCCTGGCGGTGGAAGCCGGGCGCCTGGCGGGGCTGGACGAGGAGACCTGCGAGGCCCTGCGCCAGGGCGGCGTCCTGCACGACATCGGCAAGATCGGCATCCCCAACGAGATCATCAACAAGGCCGGCCTGCTCACGCAAAAGGAGCGGATCGTGATGAACAAGCACCCCATCATCGGGGAGCGCATCTGCGAACCGCTCAAGAGCCTGCGCCACCTGCTCCCCATCATCCGCTGGCACCACGAGAAGCTGGACGGCACCGGCTATCCCGACGGCCTGAAGGGAAGCCAGTTCCCCGTGCCGTCGCAGATCCTCCAGCTCGCCGACATCTACGACGCCATCACCACCGACCGGCCGTACCACCGGGCCCGCACCCGGGCCAGCGCCATCGAGTTCCTGCACAGCGAGGCGCGCAAGGGCTGGCGCGATCACCAGCTGGTGATGCTCATCGGCCGGACGGCGGAGATGCTGAACCTGGGCCGCACGCGGGAGGAGGACATCCCGCCCCCGCCGGCGCCCATCGGCCAGTGGCGGACGGAGTAGCTGGCTAGCGCGTGAATCCGTCCGCGGGCGGCTGCTCCGGAGCGGGGCAGTGGTACATGTCGATGAAGAGCGTGTAGGTCGCCCCGGGACAGCGCGCCTCCCACGCCTCCACGATGTGCAGATCGGGCTCGCCGGGCTGCAGCGGGCGCTCCGGATCCATCTGCAGGAGGATGCGCGGATCGTCCGGATCGACGGGCTCGTTGCGGCTCCCCACCGGCCCCTGCCTGTGGGTGCGGGGCGCGCTCCCGTCGGCGCAGCGCAAGCTCGCGAGCCAGGCCTTCACCCCGGGCGGCAAGCAGACCTCGGCGGCCCGCTCGCGGGAGCGGGCGAAGCCCTTGGGCGGCGGGGCCGGCGTGGCGTGGGCGCAGCCGGCGATCGCAACGAGCAGCAGGAGGCGCACGCCCGCAGGGTATCAGGCCCTTGCGCCGGGCGTGGTCCGCGGTTGCGGAACGTGGCGCCCGGTTGCGGCCGGTGGCCGCTGTTACGCAGGCGGAGTCGTCGGGGCATGCTGCTCGACGGACGATTCGAGCTGCGGCGCCGGATCGGCGCGGGCGGGCTCGCGGAAGTGTTCGAGGCTCTCGACGTCCGGACGGGCGCCGAGGTGGCGGTGAAGATGCTCCACCCGCACCTGGCGCGGGACCCATCGCTCCGGGAGCGGTTCCGCCGCGAGCTCTCCATCGCCCGCTCCCTCGAGCATCCCGGCATCGTCCGCCTCTTCGACCTGCACCAGCATCGCGGGCGTCCCTTCATCAGCATGGAGCGGTTGCGCGGCCGCACGCTCCAGGAAAGGATCCTGGGGGAAGGGCCGCTCCCGCCCGAGGAGGCGCGCGCCGTCGTCCGGGAAATCTGCGCCGCCCTGGGTGCCGCCCACCGCCAGGGGGTGGTGCACCGGGACCTGAAACCGCAGAACGTCTTTCTCAGCGAAGGCGGCGCGGTGAAGGTGCTCGACTTCGGGCTGGCCCGGGTGCTGGGAGAGGCGCGGCTGACCGCCGAAGGCGCCGCCGGGACTCCGGGCTACATCGCCCCCGAGGTGCTCGCCGGGGAGCCTGGCGACGCCCGCGCCGATCTCTACGCCCTGGGCGCCCTCTGGTACGAGATGCTCCGCGGGCAGCGCTGGTGCGAATCGGGGGCGACGCTGGGCGAAGGAGCCGACGGCGACGCCCTCCGGCGCGCGCTGGAGCCCGATCCGGAGCTGCGCTTCCTCGATGCCGGCCAGTTCCTCCGCGCCCTGGACGGCGCGCCCGTGCCGGCCCCGCTGCCCGCGGCGCTGGCCCTGCGCGCCGGCGACTACGACGTCCTGGTCCACGACGTGGTGCGGGCCGGCGCCCCCTTGCGCGACATCGGCCTCGTGCTCCGGCGGCTGGGGGCGGAGGCGCCGCTGGCGTGGAAGTGCCGGCTGCTGGGCGCGGGGGAGGCGGTGCTGGTGAGCGGCGCGCGCCGCCGGACCGCCGAGGCGGTCGCGCAGATCTGCGCCGAGCAGGGCTTGCCCGCCACGGTGCGCCCGGTCTGGCGCCGTCCGCGCTCGGAGGAATGGCTCTGGCGCCACGGGGGCTGGCTGTTGGCGCTGTCCGGCGCAGTCCTCTCGGCCATCCTCGCCTCGCTGCTGGACATGACCGTCCTCTGGCTCGTCCTCGGAGCGGGAACCGGCTACTCGCTCTCCTGGGGCCTGCGCCCGCCCGCCAGCGAGGCGCCTCTCTCGGGCCAGCAGGCCCGGAAGCATGACGCGCTCGCGATGGAGGGAGCATGAACGGCACACCGGCAATCCCCCGCAGCTACCTGCCCAAGGAGCGCGCGGTTCCGCAGCTCTTCCGCGTCCTGGACTGCGCCTTTCCCCTCCGGCCTCCAGATCGCTGGTCCCTCGAGGGCATCCGGGAGGCGCGCATCGGGCGCGGCGAGCGCTTCCTGCGCGAAGGATCGACGCTCTACCTGGGCGTGAGCGACGCGTCCATGTCCGGGTCCCACGCCCTCCTCCGCCTGGGGGCGGAAGGTTTCCATGTTGAGGACTGCGGCAGCACCAACGGCACCTTCGTCAACGGGCAGCCCGTCCAGGAGATCCCCCTGGCCGACGGCGACGTGCTGGAGATGGGCCACACCCACTTCCTCTTCCGCTCCGGCCTGCCCCACGTCACGCTCCCGGCGGCGGAGCACCCCGGCCTCGCCACCCTCTCCCCGGCCCTCTCCAGCGCCTTCGCCGCCGTCCCCGCCATCGCCCGCTCCGGGCTGCCGGTGGTGGTCGGAGGGGAGACGGGGACGGGAAAGGAGCTGCTGGCGCGGGCGCTGCACGATCTGTCCGGCCGGAAGGGCCCTTTCCTGGCCGTCAACTGCGGAGCGCTCGCGCCCACCCTGCTGGAGAGCGAGATCTTCGGGTACCGCCGGGGCGCTTTCACCGGCGCGCAGGAAGGGCGCCCGGGCCTGGTCCGCGCGGCCGGAGGCGGGACGCTCTTCCTCGACGAGGTGGCGGATCTCTCCGCGGCCGGCCAGGCCGCGCTGCTGCGCGTGCTCGAGCAGGGCGAGGTGCTGCCCCTGGGAGCGACCGAGGCGGTGCGGGTGGACGTGCGCGTGGTCGCCGCCAGTCACGTGGATCTGGAGGAGGCGGTGGCTGCCGGGCGGTTCCGCGCCGATCTCTACGCGCGGCTCGCGGGATCGACCCTGCGCCTGCCCGCCCTGCGGCACAGGCGGGAGGACCTGGGCCTCCTGATCGCCGCCATCCTGCGCAAGGCCGGCGCCGCCTCCGCCCGCCTCACTCCCGAGGCGGGCCGCGCTCTCTTGCGGCACCGCTGGCCGCGCAACGTCCGCGAGCTGGAGAGGTGCCTGCGCCTCGGGTTGGCCCTCTCCGGCGGGATGCCCATCGACCTCTGCCACCTGCCGGAGGGCGTGGTCCGCGGCGCTCCCCAAGGCCCGGCGATCTCCGGGCTGCGCCCGCGCAAGCTCTCGCCGGCGCAGGCGGAGAAGCGCGACCAGCTCTCCTCGCTGTTGCGGGAGAAGGGGGGAAACGTGGCGGCGGTGGCACGGGCGCTGGGCAAGGCGCGCATGCAAGTGCACCGTTGGGTGAAGCGCTACGACCTCTCGCTTGCGGACTATCGATAGTTGCGCGATACCGCCGCGCATGCTGGCAATCGACCTGACGGGAAAGCGCGCCCTGGTCGCCGGAGTGGCGGACGACGCGGGGTTCGGGTTCGCCATCGCCAAGGCGCTGGGCGAGGCGGGGGCCTCGGTGTGCGTCGGCACCTGGCCGCCGGCGCTGAACATCTTCGAGACCCTGATCCGCCGGGGCAAGATCGACGAGTCGCGCAAGCTCTCCGGCGGCAGGATGCTGGAGTTCGAGAAGATCTACCCGCTGGACGCGGCCTACGACACGCTCGCCGACTGCCCCGAGGAAGTGCGCACCAGCAAGCGCTACAACGAGCGGGGCGACTTCTCCGTCCAGGGGCTGGCGGACGCGATGCGCCACGACTTCGGGGAGAAGTGCCTGGACATCGTGGTTCACTCCCTGGCCAACGGCCCGGAGGTGAAGAAGCCGCTTCTGGAGACCTCGCGCAACGGCTACCTCGCCGCCGTGGGGGTGAGCGCCTATTCGCTGGTCTCGATGGTGCAGCGCCTCGCGCCCCTGATGCGGCCGGGGGCCAGCGCGCTCTCGCTCACGTACATGGCCAGCGAGCGGGCCGTCCCCGGGTACGGCGGCGGGATGTCGTCGGCCAAGGCGGCGCTGGAGAGCGACACCCGCACCCTGGCCTTCGAGGCGGGGCGCAAGTACGGGCTGCGGGTGAACACCATCTCCGCCGGGCCGCTGGCCTCGCGGGCGGCCAGCGCCATCGGGTTCATCGAGGAGATGGTCCAGTACTACAAGGCCAACTCCCCGCTGCCGGAGGAGCTGGCGGCGCGGGAGGTGGGCAGCGTGGCCGCCTTCCTCGCCAGTCCGCTGGGCAGCGGGATCACCGGGACCACCATCTACGTGGACAAGGGCTACCACTCGATGGGGCGCACCGTCCCCGCCGAGGGCGCTCCTACCTGAGAGCGCGGTCGAGGGCCGCGCGCAGCTCCTGCTCGTGCGCCTCGGTCAGCGTGCCTATCTGGCGGAAAACCACCTCGCCCGTCCGGTCGACCAGCACCAGGGTGGGAAGGCCGGCGACGGAGAACGCGGCCTGGGCGCTGCCGTCGTCGAGGGCGACGGGGAAGGTCAGGCGATTGTCCTTGAGGAACCCTTGCACGCGCGCGTCGCGATCGGGAGCCGGGTCGTCGGTGTCCACCGAGTAGAGCTCGACGCCGCGCGGCCGGTAGTCGCTCCAGATCCGTTGGAGCCGGGGCATGGAGACGCGGCAGGGCACGCACCAGGTAGCCCAGAAGTCGACCACCGTGATCTTCCCCCCGGGGAACCCCGCCGTCCCTCCGCCGAGCAGCGGCAGCGCCAGGGAGGGAGCCGGACCCTTCGCCGGCGCCTGGGCCCGCCTCCCCTGCAGGATGGCGACGGTGACCACGCTTCCCACGGCGAGCACCACCAGCGCCCAGATCCACAGGTCGCTCCGGCGGGCGCGCAGCCCGAGGTCCTCGCTCATCGGGCGCTTACCATGCGGGCGGGGGCCCCCGCCGTCAAGCGGCGGAAAATTGGCGGCGCCGGGGCCGGCGTGCCAGCTTGCGCCGCATGAAGTGGCTCCTCGCCCTTCTCGTGGCCGGCGCGATCGCCTGGGCGGTGGCGTTCGTCCCCCCGCGCACGGCCGCCAAGGCGGCGGCGCGCGCCCTCCGCTCCGGCTGGGACTTCATCGCTTCGCTGGGGCCGCAGCGACCCCGGCGCGACCCCGCACAGCATCCCCCGTCCCGCCAGCTCTCGCACAAGTCCCAGGCCTCCACCCCGCAGCGCCGGGCCAGCCGCGAGGGCATCGTCCCCCAGCCTCCCAAGGAAACCCTCCGCCCCAACGACCGCGCCGCCCTCGACTCCCTGGTCGCCAACTCCAAGTAGACTGGATGGCGTGGCGGAACTGTTCGGGATTCCCAGCAGGCGGTGGCCGGCGGCGGTGGGGATGGTGGCGCTCTTGGCGCTGGTGCTCTCCTGGCTGCAGGGGCGGTTCGACGCCAGCGACGCGAAGAAGGCGATCGCCGCCGCCATGGCCTGGAAACCCGGGGGCGAGCGGACGGTGTTCGAGGCGCTGGCCAGCCGCGGGGAAGGCGACCCGCAGTGCAGCGGCAAGGTGGTCTCGCAGCTCCTGGGAGACGTCGAGGTCCGCTGCTCGACGCCGAAGAATCCTGGACAGGAGTACCAGTTCCGCGTGCTGCTCGACGGCAGGCGCCCTCCCCGGGCCGCCAACGCCGCGGCGGAGCAGGTGGTGGCGGCGATGGTCCACAAGTAGACGCCCGCATTGCCGCACCGGGCGGCCGTCCCCACGTTGGGCCGCATGACGTCCGCCCTCCTCCTCTTGCTCGCCGCAGGGCCCTTCTGGATGGATGCTCCCGCGCAGAAGGAGCGGCCCACGGCGCCGCCCGCCTCCATCGCCGCGCTGGTGCGCTCGGCCATGCCCGCGGTGGTGGGCATCGTGGCCACCACGGCCCGGGGAGGAGGCGATCCCTTCCGCGACTTCCTCGAGCGCATGTACGGCCAGGGGGGCGCCGGCCCCAGCGAGACGCCGGTGCGGGGCATCGGGACCGGCTTCTTCCTCCGCTCCGACGGACTGATCGCCACCAACGGCCACGTGATCGAGGGCGCCACCGACATCACCGTCCAGGTGGGCGAGGACGAACGCGTCTACCGGGCCACGCTGGTGGGCGAGGACGAGGCCACCGACCTCGCGCTCCTCAAGGTGGAAGGCGACGAGCCGTTCCCCGTGCTGGCCCTGGGCGAGAGCGACCGGCTGGAGGTGGGCGAGTGGGTGGTGGCCATCGGCAACCCCTTCGGGCTCTCCCGCTCGGTGACCACCGGGATCGTCAGCTACAAGGGCCGGCGCGACGTGAACCCCAGCGGGCGGCCCGGCTACTACGACTTCATCCAGACCGACGCCGCCATCAACCCGGGGAACTCGGGCGGCCCGCTGCTCGACGCGAAGGGAGCGGTGATCGGGATCAACGCCGCGGTCAACCCTTCGGGCCAGGGCATCGGGTTCGCCATCCCCATCGAGCAGCTTCGCGACGTGGCCCCGCAGCTCGCCACGGCCGGCCACGTGATCCGCAGCTACATGGGCATCTCCATCCAGGAGTCGATGTCCGCCGAGCTGGCGGAAAGCTTCGCCGTGCCGGGCGCCCGGGGCGTGATCGTCACCGAGGTGGCCACCGACGGTCCTGCGGGGGAGGCCGGCATCAAGCCCGGCGACGTGGTCACCTCGTTCGACGGCGAGCCGGTGGTGGAGAGCTACCGCCTGCGCTGGCTGACCGCCCGGACACCGCCCGGCAAGCGGGTGCGCCTGGGCATCTGGCGCGAGGGGAAGGCCCGGGAGATCGGGGTGGTGCTCCGGGAGAAGCCGGGCGCGCCCTGGGAACCTCCCCCGCGTCCGCCGGCGCCGCGCCGGGAACAGGAGCCGTTCGGATTCGCCGTCGAGGAGCCCGTGGGCGGCGACGGGGGTGGGTTGCGGGTGGGGGCCATGGACTTGCGCGGCTCCGCCTTCCGGGCGGGGGTGCGCGAGGGCGACCTCATCCTGGAGGTGGACGGCCAGCCCGTAGCCGACAAGGCCGCCTGGCGGAAGGCCATCTCGGGCGGGACCGCCATCGCCCGCCTCTATGTCCGGCGGGGGGGCAGGTCCCTCTTCTTCGGGCTGCGCCGGGACGGATCCCTGGCCATTCGCGGCCCCGCCGCTCCGGCCTCCAACGCGACGAAATAGCGCGGCGTTACGGACCTTCCCGAAATCTTCATCCTTCTCCGGCGCGCCCTTCATGTACGCCGGTCATGCTTCAGTTGGGGGAAGTGGTCGATTTGAGCGTTTTACCGGTGCGCCGGCGCCGGTTTCGCGCCACACTGCGCCGCGGAGGAGGTCCAACGGGATGGGTTCCAGCAGGCTGCCGGGCTTCTACAAGATGAAGATGGCGGAGCGGCTGCGGCGCCTGGCCGACCAGCTCGACCTGTCGCGCGTTGAGATGGAGGGGCTGGGCCAGAGCGCCACGCTCCCCTTGAGCAACGCGGACGCGATGATCGAGAACGCCGTGGGCGTGCTCGGGCTCCCGGTGGGAGTGGGGCTGAACTTCGTGGTCAACGGCGAGGACGTCCTCATCCCCATGGCGGTGGAGGAGCCATCGGTGATCGCCGCGGTCTCGCTTTCGGCCAAGATCGTCCGGGAAGGCGGCGGGTTCCACGCGGAAGCGGACGAGCCCCGGATGATCGGCCAGGTGCAGGTCACAGAGCTCTCCAACCCCGAGGCGGCGCGCGCCGCCATCCTGGCCAACAAGCAGTCGATCCTGGACGCGGCCAACGCCCTGCACCCCGCCATGAAGGCGCGGGGCGGCGGCGCCAAGGACCTGGAGGTCCGCCTCCTGCCGGTGGGCGCCGAGACCCACGCCATCGTGCATTTGATCGTCGACACCCAGGACGCGATGGGCGCCAACCTGATCAACACCATGTGCGAGGGCGTGGCCCCCGCCTTGGAGCGCCTGAGCGGCGGGCGGGTGCGGCTGCGCATCCTCTCCAACCTCGCCGACCTGCGCCTGGCCCGCGCCTCTTGCCGCATCCCCTTCGACGCCCTGGCGGACTTCGGCTTCAGCGGGGCGGAGGTGGCGCACGGCATCGCCGAGGCCTCCCGCTTCGCCGACGCGGATCCCTACCGGGCCTGCACGCACAACAAGGGCGTGATGAACGGGGTGGACGCCGTGGCCCTTGCCACCGGCAACGACTGGCGCGCCATCGAGGCCGGCGCTCACGCCTTCTGCGCACGCAACGGCCGCTACCAGCCGCTTTCCCGCTGGTGGGTGGAGGACGGGGCGCTGCGCGGCAGCATCGAGATCCCCATCCAGGTGGGGACGGTGGGCGGGGCGGTGAAGGCGAACCCGCTCATCCCGGTCCTCCTGAAGATGATGGGGAACCCGGGCGCGCAGAAGCTGGCGGGGATCATGGCCGCGGTGGGCCTGGCGCAGAACATGGGCGCCCTCCGCGCCCTGGGAACCGTGGGCATCCAGAAGGGCCACATGGCGCTGCACGCGCGCAATCTCGCGGTCAGCGCCGGGGCCAAGGGATCGGCGGTCGAGGAAGTGGCCCGGGCCCTGATCGCCGCGGGCGAGATCAAGCTGCACCGGGCGCAGGAGATCCTCGCCAAGATGGTGGCCTCGCGCGGGCCGTCCGCGGTGACCTAGACTGGGCGGGTTGAAGCCGCCGGACTGCATCGTCGAGTACACCCGCGTGGCCGAGCCGCGGCTGCGCTCGTTTCTCGAGCAGAAGCTGGCCGCTCTCGCGGCGATGCCCGTGGACCTGCGCGACGCCGCCGCCGCCCTGCGCGACTACGTCCTGCGCGGAGGGAAGCGGCTGCGGGGAGCGTTGCTGGTGCTGGGGAACCAGGCGGCCGGCGGCGCGACAGAACAGGCGATGGACGCATCGCTGGGCGTCGAGCTCCTCCACGCCTACCTGCTCATCCACGACGACTTCATGGACCAGGACGACGTGCGCCGGGGAGGGCCCACGCTGCACCGCGCCCTGGGAGGCGATCACCTGGGTTCCAGTCTCGCCCTTCTCTGCGGCAGCCTCTGCGAGGCCTGGGCGTACCAGCTGCTCGGACCGCTCGCCGCCTCCGCCGCCCGCACCGTCGAGCAGGTGATCGTGGGGCAGATGGCGGATTTGCGGGGCCCTTCGGGGCGCGAGCTGTCGCCGGCGGAAGTGCTGGAGGTGCAGCGGGCGAAGACCGGCACGTACACCTTCGAGCTTCCCCTGCACCTGGGAGCCAGCCTGGCCGGCGGCTCCGGCCAGCTCCTCCGGGCGCTGAGCGACTACGCCCGGCCGCTGGGCGTGGCCTTCCAGATCGCGGACGATCTGCTGGGGACCTTCGGGGCGCCGGAAGTGACGGGAAAGCCCAACGCCAGCGACCTGCGCGAGGGAAAGCGCACCCTGCTGGTGGCCCGGGCGCTGGAGATGGCGAAGCCCGAGGACGCCGCCCGCCTCCGGGCCGGGCTCGGCCGGGCGGACGCGGACGTGGACGACCTGCGGGCCATCCTCGAGCGCAGCGGCGCCAAGGAGTCGGCTCGCGCCGACGCGGAGCGGCTCTGCGAGGAGGCGCTGCGGGCGCTCGATTCGCCCGCGGTGCCCGAGAAGGCGGCTGCCGGCCTGCGGGAGATCGCCGTCTACGCCGTCCGCCGCGCGCTCTGACACGGCGCGGCGGGTGATCGGGGTCACAACGTTCGCCCCGAGGGCGGGTGTATGATTGCTGCCGGGGGAATTCCAGCCATGTCC
>DATKAG010000512.1:0-10741 GCA_035498355.1 Myxococcales bacterium
CCTTGTAGGCGATGAAGTCGGTGGGCTCCTCGAAGTACTTGATGGCCACGTAGACCGTCTGGGGGAGCTTGAGCTTGTCGGCCTCGATCACCTTCACCGCCGGGTCGCGCAGCACCAGCTCGTTGCCCTTGCCGTCGATGCCGTAGCCCGGCGCCACCTCGAAGGAGAGGTCCCCGCGCCCCCGGGCCGAGACCCGCAGCCCGCCCGCCGCCACCGGGACCACGCCCGGGGTGTGCAACACGCGGTTGTGCAGGCGCCGCTTCTCCAGGTGGTATCCCTCCGCCGCGTTCCAGTCTTCGTCGGTGGTGAAGAACCCCTCGAAGAAGTTGATGCGCTTGAAGTTGCCCTGCTCCGCCATTGCATCCTCCGAACCGTGCGGCCCTTCCAGAAGAAGACCGAAGGGCAGGTGGTGTCAAACCTTTCTCAGGGCTGCCTGCGCCCCAGCGCCAGCTTCTGCAGCTCCTCGTCCTGGGTGGCGGGCAGGTCCTGCAGCCCCCCGATCCGCGCGTCCACCCCGATGCGCCCGGTCTTGCCCACGTGCAGGTAGGGGACGGCCTCCCAGGTGGGCTCCGCCTGCTGGAAGACCAGGGCGTAGTGCGCGTGCGCCGGCTTCTCCGTCTCCACCAGCGCCTGCACCGTGCGCAGCCGCTCCCGGGAGATGCCCGCCTTCTCCTCGGGCAGCTCGACGGTGAAGCACTGGCTGACGAACACCGGCGGGGAGAGAACGGTGTCCTTGCCGATGGTGCTCGACCGGCCGATCACCAGGCCGGGATAGGGCCACTCCCCTTCGTGGATCTCCGCCTTCACGTCCGCGAACAGGCGCAGGGCCAGCTTCAGCCCCTCGGCGGTGCCCCGCTTGCGGTACAGCTCGGGGATGCGCTGGACGACCTCCCGGCGCTTCTCCTCGTCCCATCCCTCGAGCAAGGGCATGGCCAGCCAGGAAGCCAGCCAGGGCAGCCAGCGCGCCTCGGTGATGCGGGGATCGAAGAGCTCGTGGACGAATTCCAGGTTCTCTTCCACCCCGCTGGTGAGGTGGGCGGAGATGAGGAGGAAGCGCTGGAGGAAGTCGGCGTTCTCCTCGTCGGCGTCCTGGTAGATGCCGGGGAGGTAGTTGATCCAGGGCCGGCTGGCGATCTCCACCTTGATCACCCGCGAGCCCGCGATCTCGTCGCCCGGCTCGGGATACTGGCGGGTGACCGTCAGCGCCTTCTGCGGCGAGTCCACCAGCTTGAACTCCACCGTGGCCTGCGCGCGCCGGCGGGCCAGCCGCCGGGCCTGGCCCAGGGGGAGCCCGAGGAGGGAAGGAGCGACGCCGGGAGTGTCGAAGGTCTGCTCGGCCATGGCTCACCCGCGGTCGTAGATCTCCGCCCCGATGAGCTGGGGCAGCTCGTCCTCCGAGAGCTTGAGCATCTCCACCCGCAGCCGCCGGCTCTCGTCGATGATCACCAGGTCGGTGATCCGGTCGACGCCGTCCACCCCTTCCACCACCGGGTAGAGGTCGGCCTTCCCCACCGCCCGGCCGAAGGGCCAGCCGTCCCCCTTGGGCCCGCCGTGGAGCGGGTTGAGCAGCTTCTTCACCTTCTCCTTCACGTCGGCCTTCACCCGGTCGGCGGTGGCGCCGGGCTTGAGGGAGACGGTCAGCTCCAGGGAGACCGGCACCAGCCGGGGCTTGCCCACGTTCACCCGGGCGGTGATCAACCGCCGCTTGTCGATGTAGCTCGCCACCCGGTCGATCAGGTCGCGCGAAGGCACCGCCCGGGCGTCGCCGTTCTCCCGCTCGGCCTTGGGCACGAGCAAGAGCGAGATGCTCCCGTCCGACGCCTGGACGCAGCGGGCGCGGGCCACCCGCCGGGAGGCGGAGAGGGCCAGGGACTCGTAGTCCTCGGCGGTGATGGCCCGGTCGCGGTTCTTGATGGCGTAGGTGCCGCGCCGCTTGGCCTCCTCGATGGTTTCCGGGTCGGCCCCGCCCTGGGCGGGGAAGGGATTCGTGACCCCCTGCACGAAAGCCACGCTCTGCTTGAGCACCGTCAGGGTGTTGGCCCCCACGTTGCCGGCCACGCCGCCGCCCAGCCGGTACTCGCACTTGACGGAGTCGCGGGCCGCGGGCGGCACCCAGCCCTTGCGGCCGTCCCCAAAAGAAACCTCCCCCTGGATGGGATCGCAGACGTAGTGCCGCGACCCGGGCATGCTGTCGAAGAGGTTCTCCACCTCGTGCCAGCGCACCCAGGTGCCCCCGCCGTCCTCGTCGGGCCGGATGGCTTCCGGGCCTTCCTCCGCCTCGATGGTCTTGCGGTCGTTGGCGCCAGGCGCGTCGGGCTCCAGCACCCAGACCTGGGGACCGGCGAGGATGGGCGAGTTGGCCAGCTTGAAGCTCTGGTCGATGGAGCCGTCGCTGGAGCCGATGATCTCCTCCACCGTGACGCCGTTCACCGCGTCTACCGCGTTCACCAGCACCGCGCGCAGGACCGGCGGCAGATCGTAGCTGCCGCTCTCCAGCCGCGCCCGCAGCCAGAAGGCCTCGGTGTCGAAGACGGCGCGCTTCTCGAAAGCGCGCGGGCCGGTGAAGGTCAGGTACCCGGAACGGGTGAACCCGTCCGTGTAGTCGTGGGGCAAGAGGTCCGTCCAGCGGGCGCCGTCCCAGGCCTCCCAGACCACCCGCGGGCCCTTCTGCACCCGCTCGTCCTCGGCCGCGCCCGGAGGCGGGCCGCCCAGTTGCTGGCCCCCGCCCGCCGCCGAGGAGTCGTCCAGCTCGAAGTAGAGGTGCAGGGTACGCTGGGGAAGGCGGTCGTCGAAGCCCAGGTAGAAGGCCGGGGTCTCGTCCTGGTCGGGGAGGAAGGGCTGGAAGTAGACGTAGGGGGTGTTCAGGTCGTCGGTGTGATCGCGGTACTGGAAGTCGTTGAAGCTGATGCAGTGCGCGACCGGCTTGGGCTCGCGCACGTACTTGAAGACCAGTGACTTGAGGCAGGGCGGCTGCAGCGGCCGGTCCTCCTTGAACACCCAGTTCTGCCCCTGAAGCTCGTAGGAGCCGGGGGCGCCGTAGTTGCCGGCGTTGATCCGCGCGCGGATCCAGAAGCTCTTCTGCCCGCCCACCTCGGTCTCCACCAGGTCGGCCGGCCGGTCGAAGCTCAGGGCCCCGCTTCTGGTAAAGGCCCCGCTGGAGTCGAGGAAGTTGAAGCCCCCCTGCGGGCCGGAGACGCCCATGGGGGAGGTCTTCCCCAGCTCCGCCCACTTGCGGCCGTTCCAGTATTCCCAGGCCACCACCAGATCGGGGCTGCCTTCGGGGCTGGGCACCACCGACGGCTCCACCAGCTGGGCCTCGATGCGGATGCGGGCCTCGGGAGCGGAGAACAGCTCCTTGTGGCCGAGGTAGAGGGCGCAGTCGAACTTCGGCTCCTCGCCGAAGGGGTGGAAGCTCTTCCCCTGGTCCACCGGGAGGAAGATGTAGTTGCCGATGTTGACGAAGGAGCTCTCGGGGGCGATGCCTTCGCCCAGGATCTCCACCCGCAAGGAGACGCTGTCGAGCTGCACCGCGGCGGGGTCCTTGAGGGGCTCGGCCAGCTTCCCCCGCAGCCAGAAGGACTCCACCCCGTTGACGATCTGCTTCTCGATCCCGGGATGGCTGCCGAAACTCAAGCGGCGGGCGTCGCTCTCCGCCCGGTTCACGGTCATGTCCCGCCAGCGCTTGCCGTCGAAGTACTGCCACTCGGTGACGGTGGGCACCCTGGGGCCAGAGGAGCCGGGCATGGCCTCGAAGAAGAGGTCCACCGCTGCCTCCTCGTTGAAGGCGTTCAGCCGGTCGTCGCCCAGGTAGAGGAAGCGCTCCACCTCCTGCACGCCGGCGAAGAGCGCCTCCCGGGCGTCGCCCGAGGCCAGCGCCTCGGTGTGGTCGGCCACCGTGGCCCGGTGGCTGCTCACCGCCCGCACCACGTGCACCGGGAGCAGGGTGATGTCGCGCAGGGTCTCGAAGGTGACCGGCTCGGCGCCGCCGGCCTGCAGGGTGGCCACCTGGGTACCCTTCTTCACCAGAAGCTCGCCCTCCGCCCCTTCGCTGGGGGTGAGCTCCAGCACCGCCCGGGCCGGCTCGGGCGGCTTGAGGCGCACGCCGATCAGGTCGAGGAAGGCGAGGAAGTTCTTCTCCGGCACCTTGTTCAGCCGGTAGATGACCATCTCCGTCATCCAGGCGTAGAGCTCGAGCAGGGTGATGCCCGGGTCGCTGGAGTTGTGGTTGGTCCACTCCGGGCAGTAGCGGGGGATGAGGCGCACGGCCTCGTCCACGATCTGCTTCCAGGAGCGGTCGTCGAGATTGGGGACCGGCAGGGACATGGTGGAGCTCCGGCTAGCTGCCCGTCAGGTAGAAGGGGAAGACCAGGTTGTGGATGCTGTTGGTGGCCCGGATCTCGTAGCGCACGTCCACCAGGATCCGCTCCGCGCTGTCCGGATCGGGCAGGGCCTCGACCTCGATCTTGCGGATGCGGAACTCGTGCTTGGCCAGCGCCTCCTCCACGTGGTGCCCGACCAGCGTCTGGGTGGCGGTGTTGTTGGGGGAGAAGACGAAGTCGTGCACCCGGCAGCCCCAGTCGGGGCGCATCTGCCGCTCGCCCAGGGCGGTGCCGATGATGATCCGCACCGACTCCTCGATGTTGGCCTCGTAGCGGGAGAGCTGGATCCCCCCGCTGGGCCCGACGGAGAAGGGAAACTTGAAACCCGTTCCGAGGAAGTTGCTCATCGGCTCCCCGCGCGCCCGCTAGGCGGTCGCCACTCCCACTTCCACCACCCGCTTGCACTTCGGGCAGCTCACCAGCGTGCGACCCTGCTGCTCCTCCACCAGAAGCCCGTCGGGCGCGTTGCACTCGGGGCAGACGAGGCCGCTGGTGCGCCCGGCGGCCACCGCCTCGATGATCTCGTACCAGACGGATTCCAGCGCCGCGAGACGATCTTCGGCCTGCTCGTCCATGAGCGGAACGGCCCCCTCTCCACGCACCGGGAGCGTCCCAGCTTGACGCTGCAGGGTCACTGAACGCGCTCTCGGGAGGCCGACGAATACCGCGCAAAACGGGGTCCGATCAAGCCCCTCCCCGGGCCTGCGGCTCGGAGGGCGGCTTCGTAAAGCGTGTTCGCGCCTTCGCGCGAACACGCAGCAAGAACATAGCCGTAGTCTCAAGCCTCCGGCGCGAGAGCGGCTATCTGCGTGAAGACCCGGACTGGCTCCCCGGATCCGCAGGGGTGGCGCGGGTCTCGGTGCCGTCCAGCCGCCGGGCGCGGCGGCCCACCGGGCTGACCGAATCGTCCGAGAAGAAGAGGAAGAGCAGGCCCACGATCAGGGCCACGGCGGCCAGCGTTCCTACCCCCAGGGCGATCCACATCCCCCGGCTGCTGCGCGCCTGCCGCTGCTCGGCGCGCTTGTCGGCGCGGGTCCGGGTGCGCACCAGCGCCCTGGACGCCTGCTCCAGCTTGGCCTGGGCGGACCGCTGCGCCTCTTCCGACTCCTCCGCCGTCATGATGTTGGTGGAAGCCTGCTCCCGGGCCTTCTTCGCCGGACGCGCCTCGGGCTGCCGCCCCGGGACCAGCACCTGCGTGCCTCCCGGCGCTTCCGGAGTGGTCACCTCTTCCGTGTTCTCCGGCACCGCGTCCCTGGCGCGCGCCGCCGGCTTGCGCGAAGGCGGAGGAGGCGGCGCCGCCCCGGGATTGAGCATCAACGTGCCCCCGGGAGCGTCGTCCTGGGGCGGGGCCTTGGCCCGGGGCGGGGAGCCGCCGTCGCCCGCGTCGATGAGCGTATCGCCCGCCTCGTCGGCCTGCGCCGCGGCGCGCGGAGGTGGGGGCCTGGGAGTGGCGGCCGGCCTGGGAGGCGTGGCGGGCTTCTGCGCCGCCGCGGCCTTGGCCGCCTTGGCGTTGGGAAGCAGCAGCGTCCCTCCGCCGTCTTCGGCGGCCGGCGCGTCGGGAACCGTGGAGGCGCCGGAGGGCTTGGAAGGGGTGGCCCGCGGCGGCGTCCGCCTGGCGCTGCCCACCATGCGTTTGTCGCTGTCCACCAGCAGTTGCTGCTCCTCCTCGAGCTGGGCGCGGAAGAGCCGGCTGACGAAGGGCCCCAGCCGCTCGGGGGGCCGGGGCAGGACCACCCGGCGCAAGTCGTCCTGCATCTCCGCGGCGTCGGAGTAGCGCCGGTCGCGGTCCTTGGCCAGGGCCCGGGAGAGGATGGGGTCGAAGGGCGCGTACCCCGGGTCGTACTCGGAGGGCGGCGGCGGCTCGTACCGCTGCACCGCCTCCAGGGTGAGGACGATGTTGTTCTTGTGGAAGGGATTGACCCCGGTGAGCATCTCGTAGAGCGAGATGCCGATGGCGAAGATGTCGGAGCGCTTGTCCAGCTTCTTCGCCAGCGACTGCTCCGGGCTCATGTAGACGAACTTGCCCTTGATCATCCCCGCTTCGGTCTTCACCGTGCTCAATTCCGACTTGGCGATGCCGAAGTCGATGATCTTCACGTCCCCGCCGTAGGAGATGAGCACGTTCTGGGGATTGAGGTCCCGGTGCACGAGGTTGAGCGAGCGCCCCGCCAGGTCGGTGAGGTTGTGCGCGTAGGAGGCGCCGTCGCAGATCTGCTCCGCCAGGCTGCGGCAGAGCTCGGCGGGCACCCTCTCCTTGCGCCGCGAGGTGGCGTCGATCAGGTCGCGCAGGGACTTGCCCTGCACGTACTCCATGGCGATGAAGTAGGCCCCCTCGTGCTCGCCCAGCTCGAAGACCTGGACGATGTTGCGGTGGTTCATCTGCGCGGCCAGCCGCGCCTCGCCCAGGAAAGCCTCGACGAACTCCTTGCTCTCGGTGAGGTGGCCGAGGATCTTCTTCACCACCAGCACCTTCTGGAAGCCGGCGGGTCCCTGCTGGCGGGCGAGGAACACCTCGCCCATGCCCCCGGCGGCGAGCTTCTTCATGAGGAAATACTTGCCGAACCAGGTTCCGACGTCGCTCGATGGTGCTGCTTCGGGCATTGAAGAAAACCTCGTCGGAAAGAGGGGAAAGCGTAGCGTGCGCCTCCGACGCGGGTCAAGGATGGCCCTGCGAACGCGCGTTTGACGCGAGAGGCGGGCGGCGGCTAACTTCAGCCCGGATCCATGGCACTCTTGCGCATCCTCAGCGGATCCCTGGAAAGCCAGGAGATCGAGCTCACCGCCGACCCGATGACCATCGGGCGGGCCTCGGCGTGCAACATCCGCATCGGCGACGCCGGGGTCTCCTCCAAGCACGCCAAGATCTGGTGCGAGGACGGGCAGTACTTCCTCATGGACCTGGGGTCCACCAACGGCACCTTCGTCAACGACCGCGACGTCGACCGGGAGAAGCTGAACGACGGCGACGTGATCACCTTCGGGATGACCAAGGCGGCGTTCGTGGGCGACCAGCCCAAGCCGAAGCCCGCTCCGGCGCGCAACGCCAACCAGCGGGTGATCATCCCTCCCTCGCGCAACCCGGCCCGGGCCGCGGCGGCCGCCGCCGTCCCCTCGCCCCATACCGAGGGGATGATCGTCACCGACGAGCCGCGCGCCAGCCCCTCGCCCTCCTTGCGCGCCCCGGTGAAGACGCAGGACGAGGTGGAGATCGCCACCCTGCGGGGGAAGATCGCCTTCTTCGAGGAGGAGAACCGCAAGCTCAAGGTCCAGGTGAAGCAGGTGGGGGAGCAGGCGGCCCAGGAGGCGGCCGCCTCCGCCCGGGCCGACGCGGAGAAGATCCGCAACCTGCTCAAGCAGCGCGAGGAGGAGCTGAAGAAGGTCCGCAAGGAGCTGGACGAGAAGGACACCTACTACTCGCCGGCGGAGCTGGAGCGCGAGCGCAAGCGGATGGAGCAGGCGATCGACGCGGACAGGAAGCGCGAGAGCGAGACGCTGCTGCGGCAGATCAAGGAGCTGGAGCACCGGGTGGCCATCCGGGGGGCGGAGAGCGACACCGTCACCCGGCAGATCCGGGAGAAGGACGACCTGATCAAGATGCTCTCCGACCGCGAGGACGAGCTGCAGAAGGAGATCAAGGCGCGCGAGGAGAAGGTGGCCAAGGCCCAGGAGGAGGCCAACGCCGGCCGCGAGGCGCTCAACGCCGCCGCGGGCAAGGAGAAGGAGCTGAACGACAAGCTCAAGCAGAAGAACGCCCAGCTCGCCGCCCTGGGCAAGGAGCGGGGGGAGCTGGTGCAGGAGCTGGCCAAGGCCCGGCAGATCATCGCCAAGGTGGGAGGGGCGGAGGAAGCCGCGCTGGCGGTGGAGGAGCAGTTCAAGGCCACCCAGGAGATGCAGGAGCGCATCGCCGCCCTGGAGGCGGACGTGGCCAAGGCGCGAGACGCGGCCAGCGTGATCGGCGGCAAGCTGGACGCCAGCGAGGCCGGCCTCCAGGACCTGCGCAAGGAGCTGGAGGAGGCGCAGGCGCAGCAGGCCGAGGCGGTGGAAGCGCGGATGAAGGTGGAGGGGCAGCTCTCGGAGATCCTGCGCAAGTCGGGCGACCGCGACCAGCACGAGAAGCAGCTCGCCATGCTCAAGGCCGACCGCGACGCCCGGGGAGCGGAGGCGCGGGCCGCGGCCGAGGCGAGGGCCGAGGCGGAGCAGCAGCTGGCGAAGATCCGCGGCACCTACGACGACATCGTGCGCGAGCGCGACGAGGAACGCGCCCGGGTGGAGTCGCTGCAGGAGGAGTTGAAGTCCGCGGCCTCCGGGCAGGAGGTGCGCGGCGATTGGGAGGCGCGCTACCGCAGCGCCGCCGACGAGGTGGCGGATCTGAAGAAGCAGCTCTCCCGCGCCCGTTCCGAGCTGCAGCAGGCGGCGGAGGCGGCTCCGCGGGCGGGGAACGGGGCCACGGTGGACGAGGGGCTGCTCCGGCTGGCGGGCGCCCGGGCGCTGCTCCACGAGACCCTGGTGGGGCAGATGCTGGAGCAGGTGAACAACGCGGTTTCTCTCTTGCGCCGCAACTCCGAGCTGCTCAAGGGCTACGTGGAGGACTGCGGCCTCCTGGCCAACGCGGTGCGGAAGATCGACTACACCCGCCTGGAGCGCGAGCAGCAGCAGATGCTGGTCGAGCTGGTGGATCACACCCAGCCCGACGTGATCGTCAAGAACATGCAGGGCATCGGCGAGGAGAACGCCGAGAGCATCGGCAAGGCGAAGAAGCTGATCCTCGACTACTCCGACGCCTTCAAGCGGGAGGAGGCGGCGGTGGAGGTGGAGGGGGCGCTGGCCCGCGCCCAGGGGCTGCTCCACGCCACCGACCCGAACGCGGACGTGCCGGTGAAGATCGAGGCGGTGCTGCCGGCGGTGGACGCGTCCAAGGAGGAGGCGGTGCTCTTCTGCTTCGCGCTCCTGCGCGAGGCCCGCGAGCTCTCGCCCGAGGAGGGCGGGCCCGCCGCCGTGAACGTGAACACCGACGGGCTCACCGTCACCTTCACCCTTTCGCCGGTGGACGGCAAGGCGAAGGAGCGCTACCGCGAGCCGCCCGACGCCCAGTCGCGGCTGGTGAAGGGCTTCGCCCACGACCGCTGCGGGGGGAAGGTGGAGTTCAGGGAGGACGAGGGCAAGCGGGCGCTGGTGGTGACGCTGAAGGCGAAGATTTGATCGCGCTTCTGGCCGCGCTGCTGCTCGCCGCGCCCACCTCCACCGTCCGCCTGCGGGAGAGCGGCTCCGCCCTGGTGGGCAGTCCCGCGCCCGTCTTCGGCGGGTGGGACCTGTCGGGCAGCCGGGTGCTGACGCTTCAAGGGATGCGCCGCACCCCGTACCTCGCGCCGCTCTTGATCACCTTCGTGGTCTCCTCGTCCAGGGCCTGCGCGGAGGCGGCGCCGCGGCTGAAGGCCTTCTCCGACAGGCACCCCGAGGTGCGCCTCGCCTTCGTCTACGTGGAGAGCGACCGGGCAAGGGCGCAGGCCTTTGCCGCGCGTGCGGGGATCGTCGGCCCGGCGCTGCTGGACAAGCTCGAGCAGATCGCCGCGGCCTACGGCGTCGCCGCCGAGGAGAAGATGCGGCTGCCCCGCTCCTTCCTCGTCGATGCGGGCGGGAAGGTGCGCGCCATCTACGCGGTGGAGGGCGACGATTTCGCCCAGGCGCTGGAGATGGACGTGGAGGCAGCCAAGGCGATGGCGCAGCCCGAGGGCGCCGGAAAGTAGAGCGCTCGACATTCGCGCGTGTGGTTACCGCGCGCACTTCGTCCCATCCGTGTGGTCCCGCGCTTCTCGAACGCGAGGCGCGTCCCAACCTTCCCGCGAACCTCTGGAGCAAGGCTCGCGGCCGGCGGGCGGGACTCATCGCCGGAAACGACTTCGCCGCGGGCGCTTGCAGAAAGCGAAGCCGCGATGCACGTTCGAACTGCCTCGGCGTTCCTCCTCCCCTTGTGCTTCCTCGCCGCCTGCGGAAGCAAGAGCCGGAACGAGAAGCCTCCCGGTTCCTCTCCCACCCCGGCGGCCTCGTCCACCAGTTGCGGGATGCAACTGAACGAAAGCGCGGTGGCCTTCTGCGAGACGTTCGACCAGGCATTCACGCCCGGCAACCGCTCCGGGCAGCTGGACGGCACCCTCTGGGGAGTGTCGCGGCTGACCGGCAACAACAACCTCGGCCAGGGCCTGCTCGACGCCTGGTCCCTCTCCACCCTCGACGCCTGCGACGGCAGCCATCCCGCCCGGCCCGACAGCTCCGACGTGATCGTCTGCAACGGACAGTTGCGCGAGAGCAGCAACGACGGCGGCAGCGTCACCACCCTCGCCCTCTACCCCAAGCAGCCCTTCGAC
>DATKAG010000513.1:0-12633 GCA_035498355.1 Myxococcales bacterium
CCTTGTAGCTGTGCAGGGAAAGGACGGGAAAGAGCACCTCTTCCCCGTCCTCCGCTGCGGCGCGCAGGCGATCCTCGGTGCGGGCCTGCATGCGCGGGGTTGAGATGGCGGCGAAGAGGAACAGGAGCGCCAGGCCCGCGATCAGCGCCGGCATGCCCCAGCGGTACCCGCCCGCCTCGATGGCCCAGGAGAGCGTGGGGTGCTCGGGATCGGCGGACAGGTAGCGGATCGATGCGGGAGCCTTGGTGTCGACCGGCTTCCAGATCGTCTCGAACTCGACCCGCGCTTTGCGCTGCGCGCCGGAAATGTCTGCGTACACCACGTCCAGGCGGTAGTCGTAGAAGAGCTTGATGCCCAGCTCGGAGGTCTCCTTCACCTGCCCGCCCACCTTGAGCAGGCGTCCCTCGTCGCCCTGGGACCAGACGGCGCGCTCGCGGAAGGCGTCATGTGAGAACCAGAACGCGCCCGCGCCGCAGGCGCACCCGAGAGCGACGAAGGCGGCGGCCAGGCGCCGGGCCTTGCGCCTGCGGGCCGACAGCACGCTCTCCGCCAGGGGCAGGGGTCTCGGGGGAAGGATCTCCATCCGGCGATCATCCCGCCCGCCCGCTCCGGAGCAAGTCTTCGGCCGATCGCGCCTGCCTCAGTAGAGGGCCGGCAGCGAGCCTTCGAACTCCTCGATCTCGCCGTCGGTAGTGAGACGGGCGCAGCGCAGGGTCCTCCCCCTCCGGGAGGGGAAGTGCGGAGCAACCAGGTCCTGCACGTCCGCGCGGGCGGTCATCGGGTCCGCCACCCGGACCCAGGTCCCACGGGGGAAGCGCAGCCCCCGGTAGATCAACGCGACCGCGGGGATGCTGCCGTTGAGGTAGTACCCGGTCACCTGGACGACAGCGGCCATTCGCACCACCGGGAAGAGATGCCTGGCCAGGTGCCCGAAGGGGGGATTGAGGCACCGGCCAGGCGCGGAGTACCGGAACTCGTCGTTCGGAAACAGCCGCAATCCCGCCGTACCTCATGGCTCGATCGGATGTCCATTTCCGTGCCGCGTCATGAGGCCGCGGAAATGACAGCCTGCGCAATCCCACGGAATCGCCAGCGGATCGGCCGGGTCCGGCGAACGCCGCCCCCGCCGGGAGACGGATCGGCGGAGTGTGATCGCCGACATGGCGTGAGAGGCCCTCACGCCGCTAGACTGGCGGCGGACGAGGCTGGGGGGCCCGTGGCCGATTCCGGGAACACAGAGACGAAATCCGTGGCGCTCGCCGAGGTGAAGGCCGGGGTGGTCCTGCGCACCGGCCACCGGGTGGTGCTGGTAGTGAGCGACGCCAAGGGAAGCTCGCGCTACCGGGGCAAGCCAGCCGAGGGCGGCTTCACCCTCGAGGTCACGCTCCACGCGGCCGGGGGGACGCCCATGGCCCACGAGCGCATCCGCATCGTCGATCCCGACAGCGGCCAGCCGGTGGGCGAGCCCGTGGTCACCGACGAGGAAGGCGTGTTGCGGGCCAAGGTGCCGGAGGAGAAGGAGTACCACCTGGTGGTGGAGAGCGAGGAAGCGGAGCAGGACGAGCTTCCCGCGCTGGACCTGGGCGGGCACGAGCGGGGCTCCGACGAGCACTCGGTGCTCTCGGTCGAGCTGCTGGACGCTGAAGGAAAGCCCCTCCAGGGAGAGAAGGTACAGGTCAAGGGCGAGCAGGGCGCGGGCTTCGAAGTGGTCACCGGCGACGACGGCTGCTTCCACGAGCTGGCCGAGCCGGGCGTGTACCAGCTGACCGTGCGGGGCAAGTCGTTCAAGGCGCACACCATCTTCCACGACGACCGGGGCGACAGCGCGGCGCCCTACCGGTTCGTCGTCCGCTGAGCCGGCGATGTCCGACTATCTCGATCTGAAGCCTGGGCCTTTCCAGCAGTCCACCATCGCCGGCGGGCTCCCCAAGCTGGTGCGCATCTGGGAGTACCTGCGCGACTTGAACGAGGGCGGGTACGGGAGCGGGCGGCTGGTGAAGATGAAGAACGGGCCGGACAAGACGTTGAACAAGAAGACCGACTGCTCGCCCTTCACTGCCACCGCCATCTACATGGCGCTCGACCCGCGGGAGGTCGACGTCAAGAAGCCCTACGATCTGAAGGAGCCCTACGACCCGCGCTTCAACGGGGGCGAGGAGCTGACGAAGTACTTCTACTGGATGCACAACAGCTTCAAGACCCCCGAGTACAAGAACGCCAAGACGGGGGCCTGGTGGCCCGACTTCAAGAAGAACTATCTCGACCGGGCCCCGGGCCTCTCCGCCGACTGGGGGCTCTTCAACGACTCCGCCGGCTCGGTGGTGTTCCACAACCTGGGCGTCCCGGTCGACGACCGGAAGATGCGCCGCGGCGACCTGGTGGGGATCAACTGGATGAGCGGCGGCGGGCACGCGGTGTTCTGCTGGAACGTGCACCTCAACGCCAAGGGCGAGGTGGACTGCTTCCAGTACGTCTCCGCGAACGGCGCCGCCGGTGTGGGGGGCCCCGGGGTGACCGTCATCCAGTACCCGGTGGACTCGAACTACTTGAAGGTCAATGGCGGCAAGTACAGCAAGCAGAAGGACATGTTCGTGGGGATCATCGACGATCCCAAGGCGTATCCCGAGTACAGCAAGGCCCCCTACCAGTGGTACGCGCTGCGCCACATCGAGACCAAGGACATCGACAAGAGCTCCTTCGGCGTCCCCGCCAACCAGGTCACGATCGTCGACTGGAAGTTCACCTGGAAGGGCATGAAGCTGGGCGTGAACACGGTGATGGTGGCGCGCCTCAACGGCGTCACCCCGCCCGAGCCCTGGCTGAAGGCGGGGGAGAAGACGATCCCCGACCCTGAGCCGGCCAAACCCAAGCCTGCGCCAGTGACGGCGAAGAGCAAGCCGGTGGAGACGCCCAAGGCCGCCCCGCAGCCGGAAAAGAAGCCCGCGGAGAAGAAGGCGGAGGAGAAGAAGCCGGTGCAGGCGCCGGTGCAAGACCACCAGGAGGACGTGGAGATGCATCTCCAGATCCTCTGGGGCGCGCGCTGGATCGGGGCCGATCCCGGCGAGTCGAAGAACGTGAACGACGCCCAGTCGCAGGCGGCGATCAAGGACTTCCAGGCGAGGTACATGAAGGACCAGAAGGTGCCGCAGCCGGGACACGCCGATCCCGCCACCCGCCAGCGCCTGGCCCGGTATGCGGGGTGGGCGCTGGGAACGCCGCTGGTCAACCTCGCCCTGCACACCCTGCACGAGCACGGCGAGTTGACGCTCGCGCCCGGCGACAACCCGGCGCAACTGGACGAGAAGAGCGTGGCCGCGGTCAAGGAGTTCCAGGAGAAGAAGAAGCTGCAGAAGGACGGCATCCCCGGCAGCGTCACCCAGGCGGCGTTGGCCGCGGCGATGAAGGCGATCGGGGGAAGCTCCGGCACCCCGGCTCCTGCCCCGGCGCCCGCGCAGCCGGCAAAGGACGCGAAGCCCGCGCCGGCTCCAGCTCCGCCGAAGAAGCAGGCCGACGTCAAGAAGAACCCGCCGGCCATCTGGGACGTCTACTTCACCCGCAACTTCGGCAAGGCCGGCGACAAGGTGACGGTGGTGGTGGTGGCGTTCAACAGCGAGAAGCAGAGCTTCGACGTCGGCCTCTACCAGGACGACAAGGCGCTGGTGGAGAAGGCGGGGCAGGTCACCATCGCCCGGGGGAAGGGCAAGCTGGAGGTGCAGGTCCCGTCCAGCCTGGGGCCGGGGGCGATGATGGAGGCGCGCGTCTCCGGCCAGGGGCTGTCGGGGAAGACCGCCGTGCTCTTCGAGGTGGCGACGGCGGACGCGGACAAGGAAAGCGCCGACTGGCGGCCGTACATCGGCAAGCCGGAGCTGCCGGCCGGGGTGCTGGAGGCGGTGCGGCGCAACCGGGCGAAATACCCGGTCAAGGAGCTGACGCCGGTGGCGAGCACCGCCGACAAGTACCGGGGCGCCAACCACTACAACTATGATCCGCCTGCCGATCACGCGAGCTGGGCCAAGGACTACTTCAAGAAGAAGATGGACGGCGCGACGCTGGAGAGGAAGCACCAGCTCCAGGCCTATCTGGAGATGCTGGACCACGAGGGCCGGCCCGCCAGCATGCAGACCTACGACAGCCAGGTGGTCACCTGGGGGGTGGGCACCGGGGCGATGGGCAACGGCAAGGACGTCTTCCTCAACCTGAACAAGGACGCCAAGCCGGTGAAGCAGTTGCTCGACGAGGTGGGGCTCGCCTACGACGGCGACTACCACGTGGTCGACCTGGCGCAGAAGAAGGTGGTGAGCAGCGTTGAGGGGAAGAAGACCAAGGCGGACCCCAGCGGAAAGGGCGACGACAGCCGACACCGGATCCCGCTGGACTCCTGGCGCCACCAGCCCGACCTGCTCAGCGCCGTGATCGCCATCAGCGAGGACAAGGCCAACCGCGAGTCGATCGCGGAGGCGCAGTTCGCCGTCTACCTGAAGGGAGCGGCGAACTGGAAGGGGCAGGACAAGGTGTTCACCCGGGCGCTCTACTTCATGATCGTCCACCTGGGCGCCTGGTACCCCGCGCTGGCCAAGTTCGACGTGGCGGGCGAGTTCGCCAAGGGCGGCGGGGGCACGCCCTCGGTGGAGACGGACAAGAAGCTGGCCCCGCGCATCGCCAACGCCTTCGTGAAGAACGGCAAGGCGTACTTCGGCGCCGGCGCCACCTACGACGACATCCGCACCCGCACGAAGACCAAGGTCTGGGCGGCGCTTCGGGATGATGGCAAGGCGGAAGGATTCGATCCGGGGGAGCTCACCTACGACTTCGAATAGGGCTCAGTTCCCCGTCCGCAGCCCCTCGCGCAGGTAGCCGCACCGCCCCGCGTACCAGCGGAGGATGTCCAGCGCGGAGATCACCCCCACCACCTTGCCCGAGGTGGCGGTGTTCACCACCGGCAGGCGGTGGACGCCCTCCAGGGCCATGGTGGCGCTGGCTTGCGCCACCGTGGCCGTCTCGCTGATGGTCACCGCCATCGGGGTCATGATCTGGGAGACGAGGGAGGAGGGGCTGGGCCAGCGGTTGCGCAACAGGTCGGCGCGGGAGACGAAGCCGAGCACCGCCCCCAGGTCGTCGACCACCGGGGCGCCGGTGATGCCGCGCTCCAGGAGAAGCTCGCGCACCAGGCTGGTCTGGGTGTCGGGAGAGACGCAGACCACCCGGCGGGACATGACGGTGGCGACCGGGACGTCGTCGCCCTCGGCCTCCTTGATCTGCCCGTGCGTGGGGAACTCGGGGACGCGGCTGCAGGCGACCCAGGAATCCTCCTCCTGGGGGTCGATGTGCACGGCCTCGCACTGGTCGCAGTCGGCGCAGTCGTCGAGCAGGATGGAGCGGCCGCGCGACTGGCAGTAGACGAGCAGGATGGCGGTGATCTCGCCGTTGCCGTCGATGGTCCGGCGGACGCGGACCGGCAGGCGGGACTCCATCGGGAGCGGCTCAGGCATGGGACACCTCCGGAAACCTTTCTTTCAAGCTCTAGGCCAGAAGGCGCCCCTCCGCGCGTCGGCGACCTGCGGCGGATCGCCGCGCCGCAGAGGAATCAGGCGACCGCCTTGACGAAGATCTCCGCCGCCACCTCCGGATCGAGCGCCAGGGTGGTCTCCCCAGCCTCGATCACCACCGAGGGAGAGCGCTGGGTGAGGCGGATCTCCGTCCCCGGGACCACCCCCAGTCCGGCCAGGCGATCCATCCGGTCCGCCCAGCGGGGCGCGACGAAGACGATCTTCCCCCTCGCTCCCAGGGGCAGCGAGGCCAGTCCGGTGACCAGCGGCTTCACCACCCGGTCGAAGGCGGCGCAGCAGGCGCCTGGCGGGATGGCCTTGCCGTGGGGGCAGGAAGGAGGATGGCCGAGCAGAGTGCACACGGAGTCGGTGGCCTCCGGCGAGAGCACGTGCTCGAACTCGCAGGCCTGCTGCTCGGTGTGCTCGTCGTCGAGGGCGAGCAGGTCGGAGAAGAGGCGCTCCGCCAGCCGGTGCCGGCGCACCACCAGGGCCGCGCGCGCCTCCCCTTCCCCGGTGAGGGTCACCCGCTCGCCGTCGAGCCGGCAGAGGCCCATGCGCTCCAGCTCGCGGAAGTCCTCCGGGGCCTTGCCCTCGGCGTGGCCCTCGAAGGCGTGGGCGAGGACGGCCTCCACGTCGGAGCGGCCCTGCTCGCGCTCGGTGTAGACCGTCTCCAGCAGCTCCTCGATCTTGCGCGGCTTCACGTCGTCCTCCGGGTCAGCTTGAGCAGGAGCTTGCGCACGCCCTTCGCAACCGGGCCTTCCTTCGCCACCCCGTGCCCGCAGTTGGGGCAGCAGACGAGGCTGCAGCCGCGGGACATGGGGCAGGAGGGGCGGCAGCCCTGCGCGTCCTCCTGGTAGCGAAAACCGCAGAGCGCGCAGGTGATCACAGGTAGAACCTCCGCATCAGCGCGTTCACCAGCCCGCCCATGCCGAAGGCGAAGGGAAAGACGAAGGCCGCCATGGCCAGGGTGGCCTTCGCCCCGCGCTCCTTGAGCATCATGAAGAGCTGGGCGATGCAGGGCAGGAAGAGGGTGACGGTGACCAGGGCCACCACGATCTGCACTTCCATCTCCGGGGTGACGGTCCCGGCGCGCAAGGCCGGCTCGAGCCGGGCGAAGAGGCCCGCCGCCGCGTAGTCGCGGCGGAGGAACCCGAGGATGAACGCGCCCGCCGCCTCGCGGGGAAGGCCCAGAAGGCCGGTGACCACCGGCGCCGCCGCATTCTCCAGCACCCGCAGCCCGCCCAGGCGATCGAGCGCCCAGAGCACCAGGGTGCCGAGGAGGAAGAGGGGCAGCGCCTCCTTCACGTACCACTCGATCCGAGCCACCGTCTTCACCAGCACGTTCCCCGGCTGGGGAATGCGCAACGGGGGCAACTCGAGGATGAAGTCCGATCCGCGCCCGGGCACCACCCTGGCCGCGAGCCAGCCGACCAGCAGCATGACCACCGCGATGGTGGCCGCGAACCAGAGGGCGGCGGCGAGGTGCACGCCGGCGAGCATGGCGAAGATCACCGCCAGCTGGGCCGAGCAGGGGATGGCGAGGGCGAGGAGCAGCGTCACCAACACCCGCTCCTTCTTCGTCTCCAGGATGCGGGCGGTGAGGGTGGCCATGGTGTCGCAGCCCAGGCCGAGGATCAGCGGCAGCACCGCCTTGCCGTTGAGCCCCAGCAGGCGGAAGACGCGGTTGAGCATGGCCGCCAGCCGGGGCAGGTACCCCGAATCCTCCAGCACGCTGAAGGCGAGGAAGAAGGTGGTGACGATGGGGAGGACGATGGCCACCCCGTAGCTCAGGCCCATGGAGAAGAGGCCGTAGCGGCCGATGATCAGGCCGTCCTCCCCGCTGATCAGCGCGGGCGCGTGCAAGAGCGCGAGCAGGCGCGTCATCCAGGGCACCAGGCGATCGCGGAAGACGGCCCCTTCCAGCAGGTCGACCGCCGTCTTCGCTCCCAGCTGCCCGACGAAGAGGTAGCAGGCGGCGAGCACGGCGATCAGCACCGGCACGCCCAGCACCGGGTGGACGGAGCACTCTCCCAGCCAGCGCAGGGCGCGAGTCGCGGACGGCCTCGCATCGGAGCGCGTGACCACCGCGTCGTGCAGCCGTTCCACCGACGCCAGCCGCTGCCGGCCGATGGAGTAGCGGAGCGATTCCTTTCCCGCCCGCCCGCGGCGCAGCTCGTCGATGCGGGCCAGGGCCTGCGGGGGAAGGCGGGCGGCGAGGTGGTTGCGCAGAGATTCGTCGCCGCCCAGCGCCATCAGGGCCAGGGCGCGCGGGGCGAGGCCCGCTTCCGGAGGGAGCAGCGCCTCCACCTGCCGGATGGCCCCTTCCAGCGCCGGATCGTAGGCCACCCGCAGCTTCGAGGGCTGCGCCTCCTCCACCAGCGAAGCCAGGCGGGCGAGCCCGCGCTTCTGCACCGCCACCGTCTCCACCACCGGGATCCCCAGCTCGGCGGAGAGGCGAGCGGTGTCGATGCGGATGCCCCGGGCGGCGGCCTCGTCGCTCATGTTCAGGGCCAGCACCATGGAGACGCCCGCCTCGGCGAGCTGGGCGGTCATGAGCAGGCCGCGCACCAGGTTCTTGGCGTCGCAGACCTGGACCACCACGAAGTCGCGCTCCAGAAGGAGGATGTCGCGGGTGACCTGCTCGTCCTCGCTCACCGGCAGAAGCCCGTTGGCGCCGGGCGTGTCCAGCACCTGCCAGGTGCGCTTGTTCAGGACGCCCGAGCCGCGCGTCACTTCCACGGTGGTGCCGGGGTAGTTGGAGACGGTGACGTAGCGGCCGGTGAGCGCCCCGAAGAGCGCGCTCTTGCCGACGTTGGGGTTGCCGACGAGGATGGCCGTGCGTGGCACGGCCCTTTGCGAAGCAAGCCCCGGTCCAGCCGATCCTGAGATTGATTTTCAAGACGGCGCGCAGCTTTTGCGGCCCGTTTCCGGCCTGCGCAGGGGTTGCGGCATGAGGCGGCTCCTTCCCCCGACGGCTTCCCGCGACGCCCCGCTCCTGATCGCCACCCGCGCGGCGCGGGGAATGGCTGACGGCATCGCCAGCGTGCTGCTCGCCAGCTACCTCACGCGCCTGGGGTTCGACCCCGTGCAGATCGGCGCCATCGCCACCGCCACGCTCTTCGGATCCGCCGCGCTGTTGCTCTTCACCGGCCTCTTCGGCCACCGCTTTCCCCGCCGCACCGTGCTCCTCGCCTCCTCCGCCCTGATGTGCGCCACCGGGGTGGCCTTCTACCTGGCGACGGGCTTCTGGCCGCTCCTCTTGATCGCCTTCGTGGGCACCCTCAATCCCAGCGCCGGCGACGTCACCCTCTTCTTGCCCACCGAGCAGGCGGTGCTGGCCGAGGCGGCCGCGCCGGAAGATCGGACGGCGCTCTTCGCCTGGTACAACCTGGCGGGAGCGTTCGCCGGCGCCTTCGGATCCCTCGCCGCCGGCCTGCCCGATCTGCTCGCCCCCGGCTCGGCGGCGAGCGCGGAGCGGGCCGCATTCCTCGTCTACGCCGGGATCGGGGCCGCCTCCGCCCTCGCCTACCGCAAGCTCTCCGGCGATCGCGAGCCTCCGCCGGCGGTGCGGGCCCCGCCTTTGGAGAAGTCGCGCGGGGTGGTGATCCAGCTCGCCGCCCTCTTCTCGGTCGACTCCTTCGGCGGCGGGTTCGTGGTGCAGTCCATCCTCGCCCTCTGGCTCTTCCGCCGCTTCCAGGTTCCGGTGACCACCGCCGGCGCCATCTTCTTCGCCATGAATCTCATGGCCGCCTTCTCCCAGCTCGTCTCCGCGCGCATCGCCGCCCGCATCGGGCACGTGCGCACCATGGTCTTCACCCACCTGCCCTCCAACCTCTTCCTCCTGCTCGCGGGGGTGATGCCCACCCTGCCCCTTGCGGCGCTCTTCCTCCTCCTGCGGGCGATGGTCTCGCAGATGGACGTGCCCGCCCGCCAGGCGTACGTGATGGCGATGGTGCCCCGCGAGGAGCGGGTGGCCGCGGCCAGCGTCACCAACGTGCCCCGCAGCCTGGCGGCGGCCATCGGCCCCCTGCTCGCCGGGGCGCTGCTCCAGCGCAGCCCCTTCGGCTGGCCGCTGGTCTGCGCCGGCCTGCTCAAGGGCGGATACGACCTGGCTCTTTACTCCCTCTTCGCGCAGCGCCCGCCGCGGGAATCTGCTATGGAGGGCGCCCTTCGCGGGAAGCAGGAGCGGCCATGAAGCGGATCCTGGTCACGGGCGCGGTCGGTCAGATCGGATCGGAGCTGACCCTGGCGCTGAGGGCGAAGTTCGGCGGCGCGGCGGTGGTGGCGAGCGACGTCCGCATGCCCACCGACACCGCCCTGCGCGACGGCGGGCCGTTCGAGTTCGTGGACTGCATGGATCCGCACCACCTCACCCGGGTGATGCAGATCCACCAGGTGGACACGATCTACCACCTGGCGGCGCTGCTCTCGGCGGTGGGCGAGCTTCGCCCCCTGCAGGCCTGGCAGCTCAACGTCAACGGGCTGGTCAACGTGCTGGAGGCCGCCCGGCAGTACAAGTGCGCGCTCTTCTTCCCCAGCTCCATCGGCGCCTTCGGGCCGGACACGCCGCGCAAGCGCACTCCCCAGGTCACCATCCAGCGGCCCACCACCATGTACGGGGTCACCAAGGTGGTGGGGGAGATGCTCTGCGAGGACTACCACCGGCGCTTCGGCATGGACACCCGCGGGCTGCGCTTCCCCGGGCTGATCTCGTACCAGACCGAGCCGGGGGGCGGGACCACCGACTACGCGGTGGACATCTTCCACCAGGCGCTGCAGCACGGCGTCTACACCTGCTACCTGCGGGCGGACACCCGGCTGCCGATGATGTACATGCCCGACGCCATCCGGGCGATGATCGAGGTGATGGAGGCGGAGCCTGCGCGCCTCCACCACCGCAACGCCTACAACCTGGGCGCCCTGGACTTCACCCCGGCGGAGCTCGGCGAGGCCATCCGCAAGCGCATCTCCCGTTTCCAGATGGAGTACGCGGTCGATCCCCGGCGGCAGGCCATCGCCGACTCCTGGCCGCAGTCGATCGACGATGGGGCGGCGCGGGAGGAGTGGCGCTGGGCCCCGCGCTACGGCCTGGACACGATGGTGGACGACATGCTGGAGAAGCTGCGCAAAGAGGAGCGCCATGCCGCTCGAGAAGCTGGTCGATGACCTGAAGGCCCAGCTCGCGGACCTGGACGCGCAGGGCACCGCGAAGGGGCAGGAGCAGGTGGTGGTGGCGGTGAAGCCGCCACAGGGCGGGCGCGGGCCCCGCTTCCTCCTCGAGGGGCAGGGGGAGCGGGAGTTCATCCGCATGAACTCCAACTCCTACCTGGGCCTCTCCCTGCGCCACGAGCTCCTGGACGCCGAGGAGCAGGCTGCCCACGCCTTCGGGGTGGGCCCGGGGGCGGTGCGCTTCATCAGCGGGACGTACGATCCGCACCTCCGGCTGGAGGAGGCCCTGGCCCGCTTCCACGGCCGGCCGGCGGCGATGGTGGCCGGCTCGGCCTACACCGCGGTGGCGGGCGTGCTCTTCAGCCTTTCCACCGCGGAGACGGCGCTGATCTCCGACGAGCTGAACCACAACTGCATCGTCAACGGGATGAAGCTGGCGCCGCACAAGGCCCGCAAGGTGTACGGGCACCTGGACCTGCGGGCCCTGGAGCAGCGGCTGGAGGAGTCGCTGGGGCAGGCGGAGGGCGTCCTGGTGATCACCGACGGCGTGTTCAGCATGCGCGGCGACCACGCGCCGGTGGATCGCATCGCCGATCTCTGCCGCAAGTACGACCCGCGCTTTGCACGGGGCTGCGTCTTGTTGGTCGACGACTCGCACGGCGTGGGCGGATTCGGCACCACCGGCCGTGGCACCGAGGAGGTGACCGGGGGCCGCGCCGACGTGCTGGTGGGCACCCTGGGCAAGGCGATGGGCGTCAACGGCGGCTACATCGCCAGCGAGCCGGCCATCATCCGCTGGCTGCGGGAGAAGAACCCGTTCTACATCTATTCCAACCCCATCGCTCCTGGTGAGGCGGCGGCGGCGCTGGCGGCGCTGGAGCTGATCCGCGGCCAGCAAGGCATCGAGCTCCTCTCGCATTTGCGCGAGGTGACGCAGCGGTTCCGCGACGGGCTGGGCAGGCTGGGATTCGAGACCATCCCCGGGCAGCACCCGGTAGTGCCCCTGCTGGTGCGCGACACCGAGCGCACCCGGGCGCTGGTGGCGTTCTTACGGGAGAACGGCGTCCTCGCTACCGGGCTCAACTACCCGGTGGTGCCGCGCGGGGAGCAGCTCATCCGCTTCCAGGTCTCCGCCGACCACACCGCCTCGGACATCGACGCGGTGCTGGCGGTGCTCTCAAGGTTCCAGTAGCGGAGTCCAGGAGCGCTTGCGGCGGGCGATGCGCTCCTCCGCAGTCTCGCTCTCGTAGGACACCCGCTGCGCGGGGCGGTCGAAGGCGGGATCGAGGAAGAGGTTCGCGTTCAGCACCGCCCAGCCCCGGGCCCCTTCGCGCAGCACGGCCCCCGCGTACATCCCGCACCGGGCGCAGACCACCATCTCGGAGGTGCGCAGCCCGAAGGCGTAGCGGGAAAGCAGCGACCGGTCCTGCACGCCGATGCGGGCCTGCCCATCGGGATCGGAAGTGGTGCGGGCGGCGTGCCGGCGGCAGAAGCTGCAATCGCATTCGCGCAGCGGCAGGTCGCGCGGGTCCTTCCCCGTCTCCAGCACGATGGCGAGGTTGCCGCAGTGGCAGGTGCCTTCGAGCTTCATCGTTCCTCCATATCATCACAGAGGGGAGCGGAGGACCGGGGCGCCCTCCAGCCCTCCGTTGCGCTCGCGGAGAAGGGCCACCAGCGCGCCGCCGTGCAGGGCCCGGATGGGCGCGCCCGGATCGGGGAATCCGGGAGGCAGCGGCCAGGAGGGCGGTGCGGGCAGGCGGCAGCGAATCGGCCGCGAGGCCTTCAGCGCCGCCAGGTCGGCGTCGTCGATCTGCAGGGACGCGCACCAGGGAAAGAGAGCCTCGCCCCGCACCACCGGCCGCTCGCCTCGAGGCGGATCCTCCCAGGGGCCGATGGCCGTCCGGCGCAGCGCACGCAG
>DATKAG010000514.1:0-9031 GCA_035498355.1 Myxococcales bacterium
CCGTCGATGCCCAGAGCGGCGGTGTTGGTCTTTACCGCGTTCCCGGCCGCGTCCGCGCCCGCCACCGCGAAGGCGAAGCGCTTCTGGCTGCCCGTCGCCACGGTGTTGAGCGGCACGTTGAAGTGGCAAGTCAGGGTCTGCGCGTTCGCTCCCGGTCCGCAGGCGGGCGTCCCCGTGTCCAGCCGGCCGGCGGAGACCAGCGTGAGCGAGGCCGCGTTCACCCCGCTGCCGGCGTCCTGGATGCTCACCTGCACGTCGATGTTCCCGCTCGCCGCCGCCTTGAACCACTTGATGCCGGCCACCCCAACCCCGCCGTTCACCGTCACCCCGTTCACGGTGGGCCCCACGTCGTCGATCAGGAGCTGCCCGTGACCCTGGGCCGCTGCCAGCGAGGTCTTCCCCGCGGTGTCGCGGGCGGTGATGGTGAAGTCGATGGGCGTCTCGCTGCCCGCCGCCTGCACCGATCCGGGGACGGCGAACGAGTACGTGCGCACCAAGCCTGTATCGCTGGTGGTACCGGCGATGTCCGGCTGGCCGGTGATCTGCAGCGTGGCAGAATCGATGCCGGGCCCCTTGCTCCCGTCCACCACCGCCGTCACCGTCACCGCCTGCGAGCGCTTCGACCAGGTGGTGGGCGCCGTCACCTGCTTCACCTCGGGCCCCTGGGCCACGCAGCTTCCGCCCAGGCAGACCTCGTTCACCGCGCAGAGCTGCGGGCAGGCGTAGACGCAGACGTGCAGGTCGGGATTGCAGGTGGAGTTGGCGCCGCAGTCGGCGTCGACGTTGCACTTGCCAACGCTCGCCTCGCCCTTCCAGCAGGCGAAGCTCGCCGCGACCGCGATGATCAAGAGCTTGCGATCCATGCCCGTCCTAGAAGGCGAATACCAGCACGCCGCCGGCGGCGATCAGCGCCACGCCGCTCCAGGTGAGCGCCGTGCCCAGGGTCGCCGCGCTGTGCGCCGAGTTGAGGTTGGCCACGTCGGAGGCAAGATAGGTGTTCCCGTTCGCCGCGTAGTTCTTCTCCGCCTGGTCCACCAGGCTCTTGCTGTGTAACCCTTCGTAGACGCCCACGGCCACCAGGACCGCGCCCAGGGCGGCGGCGGTGTACCCGGCGGGGCGCTTCCACCCTCCTTCGCTCACATCCACGCTGGGCTCGGGCCGGGCTCCGTGCAGGTCGGAGGCGAGCCAGAGGGGGATCCCGCCCTTCTCCGTCTGCCGGGCATAGACCGTCTCCGAGAACCCGCCGCGCCGCACCGCCACCTTCTTCTCCAGCGAGGTGCGCTGCCCCACCGCCACCCGCACCGCGTGCACGCCGGGCTCCACCGGGATCACCTCGGGCGTCTTGAAGCTGCGCGGCGCCAGCCGGTTGTCCACGTAGATGGTCATGTCCTTGCGATCCGCGTCCACCGAGATCCGCCCGGCGCACTTCACCTGCAGCGCGCGGCAGGCCTGACCTTCCGCCCAGGCCTGCACGTCGCCCAGCCGGTCGGTCTCCAGCACCTGCTCCACCTCGGAGCCCGGGATCACCCGCTGCCGGGCCACGTCGAAGATGCGCACCGAGAGCACGAAGCCGTTGCCCTTGGCCGCCGAGGAGCCCACCAGCACGTTCTGGCAGCGCGCCAGCCGGCCCACCCCGGCGAAGCAGGCGGCGTCGTGCGGCTCGCAGCGGCTGGTGGTGTCGCCCAGCAGCACCGCGTCCTTGAGCAGCGGCGAGTCCTTGGCCACGTCGAAGAACGTCTTCTGGATGGAGTCCAGGTACTTCTTGTCCCCGCTGCCGGTGGCGGACTCCTTGACGAAGGGGAAGACGCAGAGCGAGGTGTCCTTCAGCTGGCTGAGGTCGAGCCGGGGAGCGTCGGTGGGCAGGGCGAGGGGAATCTCGTCCGCCCTGGGCTTGGGCTCCGCGGCCAGCGCCGCCCAGGGCCAGGCAAGGATCGACGCCAGGAGCAGAGGCCGCATGCGGGATCGCCCTCGGAAGGAGCCAGCGCGTTTCATCGCAGCAACGCCGCGTCCGAGTCAAGGAACTGGCCGGCCTGGGAAATATTCCATCAGCGCCGCAAAGGGCGGCTAGAGCTTGTCGCCGCGGCCCTGGGCCTTGAGCGCGTCCACCACCGCGCGGACGTCCTGCGCCCGCTCGCGCGGGACCACCAGCAGCGCGTCGCCGGCGTCGATCACGCACAGCCCTTCCAGCCCCACCGCCGCCACCAGCCGGTGGCCCTCGGAGAGCACCACGCAGTCGTCGCAGTCGATGGCCAGGGCGTCGCCGGAGAGCGCGTTGCCCCGACCGTCGAGGGCGCGCACCTCGGGCAGGGCGGCGAAGGAGCCCACGTCGCTCCAGCCGAAGTCGCCGGGCACCAGCGCGATCCTCCGCGAGGTCCTCGACTCGGGCTCCATCACCCCGTAGTCGATGCTGATCGATTGCAGGGAGGAGAAGTCCCCGCCACCCAGAAGGACCTCGTGCACCTTGGGCAGGTGGCGGCGGAGCGCCTCCAGCATCGCGTCGGCGCGGAAGACGAAGATGCCCGCGTTCCAGGACCAGGCCGGATCCTCGAGGTAGCGCTGGGCGGTCTTCGCGTCCGGCTTCTCCACGAAGGACGCCACCGCGAAGACGCCGGGCGACTTTTCCGGCCCGCGCTCGAGGTAGCCGTACCCCGTCTCCGGGCGCGTGGGAGGGATGCCCAGGGTGAGCAGGTCGCCGCCCTGGCAGGCCCGGGCCGCCGCGGAGAGCGCCTCGCGGAAGACGTCGGGACGTGCCACGTGATGGTCGCTGGGCAGCGCCACCAGGACCGCCTGCGGATCCTCGCGCAGGGCGTGCATGCAGGCGAGGCCGATGGCCGGGGCGGTGTTCCGCGCGGCCGGCTCCACCAGCACGTGGGCCGCCGGCAGCGCGGGCAGCGCCTCGCGCACCGCTTGCGCGTGGTCCTTCCCGCAAACCACCCAGGTGCGCCCGGCCGGGCAGAGCGGTTCGGCGCGCAGGAAGGTCTCCGCGATCAGCGCGCGCCCGGTGACCAGGGGGAGGAACTGCTTGGGCTTCTTCGTCCGGGAGAGGGGCCAGAAGCGCGTCCCGCTGCCGCCGGCGAGGATCACTGCGTGCAGGCTCATTGCGCCTCCTGGGCCAGCCGGATGAGCTGGTGGAGGATGCGCGCGGTCGCTCCCCACACCACGTTGCCCTGCACGTTGTACCAGTAGAGCTCGAACTGCTGCCCCTCGCGCTCCCGCATCTCCACTTTCAGGTTCCCCGGGTCGCAGAAGTCGTCCAGGGGCAGCTCGTGCAGGGCGGCGATCTCCGCCGGGCTGGGCTCCCAGGGATAGCGGCCGGCGGCGGTGAAGGCCACGGGGTCCACCACCCCCACCACCGGCGTGATCACGTACCCGGTGACGAAGGTGGGGCAGTCGTCCACCGTGCCCAGCACCTCCACGTGCTCCCGGCGCAGCCCCACCTCCTCGTGCGCCTCGCGCAAGGCGGCCGCCTCCACGTCGGCGTCGCCCGGCTCCACCGAGCCCCCGGGAAAGCTGATCTGCCCGGCATGCGATCTCAGCTCCTTGCTCCGCTCGGTGAAGAGGACGTGCAGCCCTTCGGGCCGGGGCAGCAGAGGCACCAGCACGGCCGCGGCCCTCCCGAACTCCGGGCGCAGCACGGAGCGGTGCCGGGCGACGGCCCGCCGGATCTGCGGGAGGGTTACCTCTTGCCGCTCAGCCACAGGACCACCACCAGGGCCGCCACCAGCAGGCGGTACCAGGCGAACACCGCGTAGGTGTGCCGGCGCAGGTAGTCGAGCATCCAGCGGATCACCGCGGCGCCCACCACCGCCGAGGCGACGAATCCCGCCGCCACCGCCGCCCAGGTCAGGTCGCTGTTCCCGGCGCGCATGTCGTGGACCATCCCGGGAAGCTTGAGCAGCCCGGCCCCGAAGATGATGGGCGTGCTCATGAGGAAGCTGAAGCGGGCGATCTCCTCCCGGGTGAAGCCCTGGAAGAGGCCCAGCGAGATGGTGGCCCCGCTGCGGGAGACCCCGGGCACCAGGGCCGCGGCCTGCGCCACCCCGATGGCCAGGGCGCGAGAAAGCGTCATCTGGTCCAGCAAGTAGCTCTTCTTCCCCACCCTGTCGGCATACCAGAGCAAGATACCCAACAGCGACATGGTGCAGGCGATGAGCAAGGGCGCGCGCAGGCTCTCCTCCGCCCACCTGTCGAGGAGCTTGCCGGCGATGGCGGCGGGGATGGTGGAGATCACCAGCCCCCAGAAGAGGCGCCGGTCGGCCTCGCCGCCTCGACCGCCGAGGCCGGCGGCGATCAGCCGGATCCACTCCCTCCAGAAGATGAGCAGCACCCCGGCCAGCGTCCCCCAGTGCAGGGCCACGTCGAAGGCCAGCCCCGGGTCCTCCCAGCCGAAGAGCCAGGGGAGCAGCGCCAGGTGGGCGCTGGAGGAGATGGGAAGGAACTCGGCGAGGCCCTGGACGACCCCGTAGACCAGCGCTTGCCAGACCGGCATCGCGCTCTTCTACGTCCCTTCTTCCCAGGAGGCGAGGTACTTCTCCTGCCTGGGCGTGAGCTTGTCGATGCGCACGTTCATGCTCTTCAGCTTGAGCCGTGCGATCTCCCGGTCGATCTCCTCCGGGACCGGGTAGACCCTCTTCTCCAGCTTCTTGCCGTGCTTGACCAGGTGCTCGGCGCTCAGCGCCTGGTTGGCGAAGCTCATGTCCATCACCGAGCTGGGATGGCCTTCGGCGCTGGCCAGGTTGATCAGCCGGCCTTCGCCGAGGACGGCGATGCGGGCGCCGCCCTTGAGGGTGTATTCGTCGACGAAATCGCGCACCGTGCGCTTCTTCGCGTTCTTCTCCAGCCAGCCGATGTCCACCTCGACGTTGAAGTGGCCGCTGTTGGCGACGATGGCCCCGTCCTTCATCCGCTCGAAGTGCGGCTGGGCCAGCACCTCGCAGTTGCCGGTGACGGTGCAGAAGAAGTCGCCGATCTTCGCCGCCTCCAGCCCGGGCATCACCCGGAAGCCGTCCATGGTGGCTTCCAGCGCCTTGAGGGGATCGATCTCCGTCACCACCACGTCCGCGCCCATCCCCTTGGCGCGCATGGCCAGTCCGCGGCCGCACCAGCCGTAGCCCAGGACCACGAACACGCTTCCCGCCAGGAGCCGGTTGGTGGCCCGCACCATCCCGTCGATGGTGCTCTGGCCCGTGCCGTAGCGGTTGTCGAACATGTGCTTGGTGAGGGCGTCGTTGACGCTGATCACCGGGAAGGCCAGCTCGCCCTTCTCCTGCATGGCCCGCAGGCGCTGCACGCCGGTGGTGGTCTCCTCCGTCCCGCCCAGCACGTTCTTCAAGAGCTCGCGCCGGCTGGAGACCAGGCTGGAGACCAGGTCGCAGCCGTCGTCCATGGTGAGGTTGGGGGCGTGATCCAGGGCGGCCTTGATGTGCTCGAAGTAGGTGTCGCGGTCCTCGCCCTTGATGGCGTAGACGCTGATCCCCTCGTCCACCAGGGCGGCGGCCACGTCGTCCTGGGTGGAGAGCGGGTTGGAGGCGCAAAGCACCAGGTCGGCCCCGCCCGCGTGCAAGGTCTGCATCAGGTGGGCGGTCTCGGTGGTGACGTGCAGGCAGGCGCTGACGCGCATGCCCTTGAGCGGCTTCTGTTTGGCGAAGCGCTCGCGGATGTCGGCGAGCACGGGCATGGAGCGCCCCGCCCATTCGATGCGGCCGTGCCCCTTGGGGGCCAGGCCCGGGTCCTTGACGTGGTGCGCGGTCTTCATCTGCTTCTTGGACACTGCCATTCCACTCTCCCGCGGTTCCTGAGCTACGCGGCGCCCTTGAGGCCGGCAGCCCGCCGCAGCGCCTCGGCCCGGTCGGTGCGCTCCCAGGTGAACTCGGGCTCGCTGCGGCCGAAGTGGCCGTAGGCGGCGGTCTTCTCGTAGATGGGGCGCAAGAGGTCGAGGTCCTTGATGATGGAGGCCGGCTTGAGGGAGAAGGTGGCCCGCACCGCCTTCTCGATCTGCTCCTCGGGCACCGCGTGGGTGCCGAAGGTGTCCACCATGATGGAGACCGGCTCGGCCACACCGATGGCGTAGGCCACCTGCACCTCGCAGCGGCGGGCCAGCCCGGCGGCCACCACCGTCTTCGCCACCCAGCGGGCGGCATAGGCGGCGCTGCGGTCCACCTTGGAAGGATCCTTGCCGGAGAAGGCGCCGCCACCGTGGTGCCCCATCCCCCCGTAGGTGTCGACGATGATCTTCCGGCCGGTGACCCCGGAGTCGCCCATGGGCCCGCCGATGATGAAGCGGCCGGTGGCGTTGATCATCCGCTTCATGTCCGGGGCGCGCAGCTCCGCCGGCACCACCTTGTCGATCACCTCGGCGTTGACGGCCTCGCGCAGGTGCTCGGTGCTCACCGAATCATCGTGCTGCGCGGCGATCACCACCGCCTGCACCTTGTGCGGCCGCCCCCCGCGGTACTCCACCGTCACCTGGCTCTTGCCGTCGGGCCGCAGCCACTTCAGCTCGCCCCGCCGCGCCTTGGCGAGCTGGCGGGTGAGCCGGTGCGCCAGGGCGATGGGCAGGGGCATCAGCTCCTCGGTCTCGTCGCAGGCGTAGCCGAACATCATCCCCTGGTCGCCGGCGCCCTGCTCCTTGCCCGCGCCCGCGTCGACGCCCATGGCGATCTCCGGCGACTGCTGCTCCACCGCCACCATCACCGCGCAGCTCCGGGCGTCGAAGCCCATCGACCCGTCGTTGAAGCCGATGCGCTGCACCGTGCGCCGGACGATGCTGGAGTACTCCAGCCGCGCCAGGGTGGTGATCTCCCCGATGAGGATCACCAGGCCGGTCTTGACGGCGGTCTCCAGGGCCACCCGGCTGGACTTGTCCTGGCGCAGGCATTCGTCGAGCACCGCGTCGGAGATCTGATCGCAGATCTTGTCGGGATGGCCTTCGGTGACCGATTCGGAAGAGAAGAGCGCGTCGCGAAGCTGCATCGTGTGTCCTCAGACCCGGCCCCTGCCGGCGTGGAACGGAAAGGCCGCGCAGAATCGCCCTGATGCGCTGCGCTGTCAACGTCAAACCGGGCTGTCGGAAACCTGCGTTCCCCGGTCTTCGATGAGCTGGGGAAAGTGGCGGTGCATGTAGTCCAGGACGTACCGCTCGATCTCGTCGTGCGAGGAGAAGGCCATCGCCTCCGCCAGCATTTTCTTCGCCTCGCAGACCTCGGCGGAGCGGATCATCCGCTTCACCTTGGGGATGTCGGCCGGGTTCATGGACAGCTCGTCCAGGCCCAGCGCCAGGAGCACCAGGGCGTAGGCGGGATCGCCCGCCATCTCCCCGCACATGGCGCAGGCGATGCCCGCCGCCTTGGCCCCGTCCACCGAGGCCTGGATCAGGCGCAGGACCCCGAGGTGCAGGGGCCGGTAGAGGTAGGCCACGTCGCGGTTTCCGCGGTCGATGGCCAGCGAGTACTGGATCAGGTCGTTGGTGCCGATGGAGAAGAAGTCGCATTCCCTGGCCAGCCGGTCGGCGGCCAGGGCGGCGGCGGGCGTCTCCAGCATGATCCCCACCGGGATCCGCTCCGCCACCGGCCGCCCCTCGCGCAACAGCTCCAGGCGGATGGCCTCGATCTGCGCCTTGGCGTCGCGCAGCTCGCCCACCGCCGCGATCATGGGGAGCATGATTTGGAGATTCCCGTGCACCGAGGCGCGCAGGAGTGCCCGCGCCTGCGTGCGGAAGAGCTGGGGGTGGCGGAGGGTGAAGCGGATGGCCCGCAGGCCCAGCGCCGGGTTGGGCTCGTGCGAGCGGTGCCCGATGGGCAGCTTGTCGCCGCCCAGGTCCAGGGTGCGGATGGTCACCGGCCGCCCCTGCATCCGCTCCAGGATGGTGCTGTAGGCGTAGAAGTGCTCCTCCTCCGAGGGCAGCTCCTCCCGGTTCAGGTAGAGGAACTCGGTGCGGTAGAGGCCCACGCCCTCGCCGCCGTGGGCGAGCACGCTGGGCACCTCCTCGGGGAACTCGATGTTCGCCTGCAGCGACACCCGCACCCCGTCCAGGGTCTGGGCGGGCAGGTCGCGGTCCTCCAGCAGCGCCGCCTCGAGCGACTTGGCCACCGCCCGCGCCGCCTCGAAGCGCTGCACCTCCTCGGCGTCCGGGGAGAGCAGCACCTCCCCGGTGTTGCCGTCCAGGGCGATGGCGTCGCCGGCCCGGGCGATCTCGCTCGCCTGCCCGGCGCCCACCACGCAGGGAACCTCCAGGGCCCGGGCGAGGATGGCGGTGTGCGAGGTCTTGCTGCCGAAGTCCGTGACCAGCCCGCGGATCTTTCCCGAGGCGAGCAGCACCGCCGCCTCCGCCGTGGGCAGGTCGTAAGCCACGATCACCGCCTCGTCGCCGGGCACGGACAGCGCCTTGGGCTTCTCGCCGATCAGGTTGTGGACGATCCGGTCGCCCACCTCGTCGAGATCGGCGCGCCGCTCGGCCAGGTAGCCGTCGGCCCCCAGCTTCTCGCTCATGTCGCGCACCAGCCGCCGCACCGCCCATTCCGCGTTGAGAAGCTCGTCGCGGATCAAGCCCTTGGCCCCCTCCAGCAGGGTGGGGTCGTCGGCCATCATCCGGTGCGCGTCGAGGATGTCGCCCTGCTCCCCGTCGCCCAGGCTCTGGCGGATGAGCTGGAGCTGGTCGACCGAGTCCTTCACCGCCGAGTCGAGCCGGGCGATCTCGTGCGGCACCTGGTCGGGCTGGACGTGGTACCGCGGCACGCGCGCGCGCCGCCTGTCCACGGGGAACACGCGCCCGATCGCGACGCCGGGGGAAGCGGGGATGCCGGTCAGCTTCGCCAAGGCTCTTCGACGTTTATCACAGGCGGGAAAGCTTCAAGTGCAGCCGGCGCAACTCCTCGTCCGCCTTGATGTACTGCGCTCTTCCCTGCTCCTTGGCCAGCTGGGCGGCGAGCTGCGGCACCACCCCTTTGAGCGCGGGCTGCGCCGCCGGGGCGGAGGCGAGCCAGTCGAGGGCGCGGGTCGCCGCCGTGCGGACGACCATCTGCTCGTCGCCCAG
>DATKAG010000515.1:0-4827 GCA_035498355.1 Myxococcales bacterium
ACCCTGCACATGCCGGGAGGGAAGACCATCCAGATCGAGGAGACCACCCCCGACGTGTACGCCTGCCTTGACGTGGCCGCCGACCGGCTGGTGCGGGTGGCGAAGAAGCAGCTGGGCAAGATGCGCCGGCCGAGGCGGCACAAGGAGCACCCCCTGGCCACCGTGGTGTCCGAGGGCGACGTGCCCGGCGGCCTGGTGGAGGACTTGCCGAACGGCCGCGCCCTGCCAGGCGTGGAACGGCAGAGGGCCGCGCCGGCGCGGAGGAAGTAAGCCCCACGGCCCTGCCCGGCCTTGACTCGCCCCCGTGCTGCCTTACGTTGCGTTCGCCGACGGGAAGGGCCAAGTGCCCGGCATCCCGCAGCATTCTATTTTCCCGAGAAAGGAGACAGGAAATGGCCATCATTCGTCGCAATGACCCCTTCCGCGACTTGTTCTCGCTGCAGGACCAGCTCTTCCGCACCTTCGACGCCGCCTACCGCGGCCCGGGCCGCGAGGAGGAGCAGTCCATGGTGGCGGCCTGGTCGCCGCTGGTCGACGTCTTCGAGGACGCCGACGGCATCACGCTGAAGGCCGAGCTGCCCGAGGTGGATGTCAAGGACGTGGAGATCCAGGTGGAGCAGAGCACGCTCACCCTCAAGGGCGAGCGCAAGCTGGAGCACGAGGACAAGCGGGACGGCTACCACCGGATCGAGCGGACCTACGGCTCCTTCGCCCGCACCTTCACGCTCCCCAGCACGGTGGACGTGGAGCACATCACCGCGGAGTCGAAGGACGGCGTGCTGCGCGTCTTCCTGCCCAAGAAGGCGGAGACCAAGCCGCGGCAGATCAAGGTCGCGGTGACCGCGCCGCACACGCAGTCGGCTCCGGTGAGCAAGCAGTAGGGGATCTTCGAAGCGAAGTGAAAGAAACGAAGGGCGCCTGGAATCCCGGGCGCCCTTCGTCGTCGACGTTGACGTGATCGTCGACGCGGCCGTGGACGGCGACGTGGCCGTGGACGTCCCGGCCCTACTTCTTCAGCGCCGCGCCCGCGCCGGACCCCGAGTCCATCTTGCAGGTCCCGTCGAAGAACACCCCGCGCTCGATCACGATCGAGGGGGTGACCAGGTTCCCCCGCACCTTGGCGGGCGCCTTCATCTCGATCGCCTTGGAGGCGGTGGCGTCGCCCTGGTAGTCGCCCAGGCAGGTGAGCACGCCCACCTTGACGTTGGCCTTCACCTCTGCGCCCTCGCCGATGATCAGCTGGTCGCTGGAGATGATCTCTCCGGAGAACTTGCCGTCGATGCGGACGGTGCCCTCGAAGATCAGCTTGCCTTCGAACTGGCTGCCCTTGCCCAGCAGGGCATTGAGCTCGGGCGGACGCGAGGCAGTGGGAAGCGTTGCGACGTTGGAGGCGCCGGCCTGGGCGGGAGCGGTGTTCTGTACCATGTGCTTGGGATCCTCTCGTTGAGGGTTCTCTTACCCCAACAAGCAGGCGACCGGGATTATTTGAACGAGGCCGCCGCCAGCACCAGCAGGACGAGCGCCTCCCCGGTGATGAACCCGGAAGCGAGTGGGATGTTGTAGACCCCTTCGCTCCTCGGGCTCACCTTCTGCCACACCGCCTGGACGACCCCGCCGATCACCATGGGCAGGATCGCAAACCCCGGGATCAGCATCCCCAGGCCGATGGCGGTGGGCGAAGGGATGAAGCGCCCCAGCCGTGGATGCGACTCCAGCAGGGTGAGCGCCACCCCGACCACCAGCGCGATCACCAGGGCCCAGAGCGCGCTGGAAGGGAGCGCGCCGAATCCCTTGGAGAGCAGCTCGGCGAATCCCGCCCACTTCACGCTGATGGGCGAGGAGAGGCCGCCCTCCCCGCCCACGCCATACCGGGCGCGCACCAGCGGATACGCCACCGCCACGGCCAGCGCCCCGATGGGCACGCCCACCAATTGGAGGATGGTGAGGTTGCGATTGGTGGACCCGACGATCTTCCCCGCCCGGTAGTCCTGCATCAGGTGCTCGCCGTTCGCCGCCACCGCCCCGCTCATCCCCGAGCCGATCATGTTGATGGGGACGTGCCCGGGCGCGAGCACCGCGAACACCGCCTGCATCACGTTCGCCATGGCGCTGATCGGCGCCCAGTTCGTCTCCCCCAGGACGCGGATGCCCACCAGCATGAGGACGAGGGAGAGGAAGACCGAGACGAAGGAGAGCCAGAGGGGGAAGCCGAGGGAGATCTTCTGCACCGCCGCCAGCACCAGGGCGCAGGCAATGGCTCCCCACACCACCCAGCGGATGGGGAAATCGCCTCCCTCGTCCACGTCGGAGGCCTTGAGCCCCTGGAAGGTCTTGGCGATCACCTTCCACTTCAGGGCCAGGGCCGCGAGCCCGCCCGCCACCATCAGCCCCGTGGCCGGCCACATCACCCAGCGCTGGAGGATGGCGTTGAAGGTCATGGACGGCACCAGCCCGGCGCGGAAGAGCGGCTCGGGGAGGACCACCCAACCCAGCACCATCCCCAGGCCCATGGAGAGGGTCACCCGCAGGCCGATGAGCATCCCCGCGCCCAGGGAGAGCACGCCGATCTCCGTCCCCAGGCGCAGGGCCTCGGCGTGCGGGGAGAGGAAGGCGAAGCCGATGGTCTCGGGAATCCAGCCCAGCGCCTGGCGCGCCACCGTGAAGAAGGCGGAGACGAAGCCGCCGATGCCCAGGGCGGCGACCCGCGGCCGGGCCTGGCCTGGCCCCTCGTCGAGGACGAGCAAGGTCTCCCCGGCGGCCGTCCCGTCGGCGAAGGTGAGGTTCTCCTGGTCGATGTAGTGCTTGCGCAGGGGCACGGCCAGAAGCACGCCCAGAAGTCCGCTGGGCGCGAGCCAGGCGAAGATCTGCAATCCCGAGAGGTGCAGGTCGAGCAGCCCGCGCGCGTTCAGCATGTCGATGGCCGCCAGCACCACCGCCATGAAGCCCACGCCCGATCCGGCCGCCGTCCCGGCCGTCTGCACCAGGTTGTTCTCCCAGCGCGTGCCCCGGGTCCCGGTCACCAGCCCCATCAGGGAGATGGCGATGAACCCGAGGAAGGCGCTGACCACCGAGAGGTTGGGCCCGTAGCCGATCTTCAGGACCACCACCGGCTCGGCCGCCCCCATCAGCGCCGCCACCACCACCGCCACGCAGACGGCGCGCACGGTGAGCTCGCGCCGGGGCTGCACCAGAGGAGTGATGAGCGGCGCGCCGCCCTGGCCGTTGGCCGCCCGGGGCCGGGAGGGCGCTTCGGCGGCGGACGGCTTGCTCTCGGCCATGCCTCACTCCCCGAGGATCGCGGCCAGCACGCGATCCAGCTCCTGCAGGCTTCCGTAGCGGATCTCCAGCGTGCCCCGGCCGCCCTTGTCCTTCAGCTCCACCCGGGCGCCGAGCTTGCGCTGCAGCCTCTCCACCAGGTGCCGGGCCTGCGTGCCGCCGTGGCCGTCGCGCCTCTGCGCGGGCAGGCGCTTCGACTTCAACCTCTGCACCAGCGCCTCCGCCGCCCGCACCGAGAGGCCCTCGGCCATCACCCGCGCCGCCGCCTTGCGCAAGTCGCCCTCGTCGGCGATGGCGAGCAGCGCCCGGGCATGGCCCATGCTCAGCTGGCCGGCGACGATGGCCTGCTTGATGGCTTCGGGCAGGCGCAGGAGCCGGAGCGCGTTGGCCACCGTGGAGCGGTCCTTGCCCACCCGCGCCGCCAGCTCCTCCTGGGTGAGCCCGTGCTCCTCGATCAGCCGCTTGAAGGCCTCGGCCTCCTCCACCGGGTTGAGGTCCTCGCGCTGGATGTTCTCGATCAGCGCGATCTCGAAGGCCTCCCTCTCGGTCACCTCGCGGATCACCACCGGCAGGTCGCGCAGGCCGGCCTTCTGCGCCGCGCGCCAGCGGCGTTCCCCGGCCACCAGGACGTAGCCGTCGGTGGCGCGGCGGACGATCAGCGGCAGGAGCACGCCCTTGCTGCGGATCGACGCCGCCAGCTCCTCGATGTGCGCTTCGTCGAAATGGCGGCGGGGCTGGCCCCGGTTGGGGCGGATCTCCTCGATGCCGAGGGTCATCGGTCCCCTGCGCTCGGCGGGCGATCCTCCGGGGATCAGCGCCCCGAGCCCCCGGCCGAGCGCTTGCCGCCTGAGCTGGGCCTTCGATTCCATTCGCTATATTCTCCTGCGATTACGCGTGCTTGCGTTCATCCGCCACCGCGGAGTGCCGGCGGAGCATCTCCGCGGCGAGCTGCAGGTAGCTCTGCGCGCCCTTGGACTCGATGTCGTAGAGGAGCGCGGGCCGGCCGTGGCTGGGGGCCTCGCTCAGGCGGACGTTGCGGGGGATCACCGTCTCGTAGACCCGCCCGGGCAGGTTCGCCCGCACGTCGCTCATCACCTGCCGGGCGAGGTTGTTGCGGGAGTCGAACATGGTGAGGACCACGCCCTCGATCTCCAGCCCGGGCTTGAGGGAGCGCTTCACCAGATCCACGGTGCGCAGGAGCGAGCCCAGCCCCTCCAGCGCGTAGTACTCGCACTGCAGCGGCACCAGCACCCGGTCCGCCGCCACCAGGGCGTTGACCGTGAGCAGGCCGAGGGACGGCGGGCAGTCGATGAGCAGGTAATCGTAGGCCTCGCGCAAAGGATCGAGGGCCGCCCGCAGCCGCGATTCGCGGCCCTCGATGGATACCAGCTCCAGCTCGGCGCCCACCAGGTCGGTGCTGGAGGGGAGGAGGAAGAGGTGCGGGACCTCGGTGGGCAGCACCGCCGAACGGGCAGAGGCCTCGCCGATCAGCGCGTGGTAGACGGTGGGCCGCTCGCCCGGCTCTCGCTGGACCCCCAGGCCGCTGGTGGC
>DATKAG010000516.1:0-4127 GCA_035498355.1 Myxococcales bacterium
TCGCCGAGAGCAGCGCCTTGGCGTCCTCCTTCTGCTTCTCCCCGCCCAGCAGCTCGTGCTGGTAGCTGCCCGCCTCGACGATCTTCTCGTAGGAGAGGCTGATGGGGGCGAAGAAGGCGTCCGGCTTCACCCCGGTGAGCCAGGCGTCCACCTCCAGCGTGAGCATGCCGAACTTGGGCGGGAGCAGCTTCCCGGTGCGCGAGCGGCCTCCCTCGATGAAGAATTCCTGGGTGAAGCCGTCCTGCAGGAGGCGCTTCACGTACGCGCCCATGGTGGCCGAGTAGATCCGGTCGCCGCGGAAGCTGCGGCGGATGAAGAACGCGCCCCCCGAGCGGAGCAACCGGCCCACCGGCCAGAAGTTCAGGTTGTCCCCCGCGGCGACGTGGGGCGGCTGCAGCCCGTAGTCGTCGCAGATCATGGAGAGGATCATGTAGTCGATGTGCGACTTGTGGCAGGGGCAGAGGATGAGCGGCCCCTTCTTCCCCGCCTCCACCAGGCGCTTCATTCGCTCCGCGTCCACGTCCACCCCGTCGTAGATGCGCTGGAAGACGAAGTTGAGCAGGCCCTTGAGCACGTCCACCACGAAGGGCTTGTAGCGGGCGGCGATCTCCCGCAGGTCCTTGCGCGCCTCCCGCTCCACGCTCTGGGGAGCCCGCCCCTTCTCCCGGGCGATTTCCGCCAGCACCCGCCGCAGGGTGACGTCGCGCAGGGTCTCCTCGATCACCCGGGCGCTGGACTTGAGCGGCGGCCCCGTCACCACCCGGGTCTCGCGCGCCAGGTGCTGGTGCAGCCATCCCCGCACCCGGCGGGCCACCCGGGCCGGCTCCGCGCCCGCGTTCATGGCGTTCACGTCCAGCAGCGAGACCGTCTCGCCCACCTTCACGTAGGCGTTGCGGCGGTGCCGGTAGCCGAGCAGGGTGCGGATGGCGCCGGGCTCGTCCGGGTCGCCGAAGAGCGCGTCTCTCCACGAGCCGCCCAGCTTCTTCGGCCGCCGCCGCCAGAGGAAGGTGAGGGGCACGAGCATCAGGGGCCGGGCCTGCTGCCTCTGCAGCTCGATCAGGGCGGGGAAGGGATCGGGCAGGGTGGTGACCGCCGAGGGCAGGGTGCGGGGCGCTCGCAGGAACACCATCGCCGCCTCGCCCCTGCGCACCGCCTCCACCACGTGCGCGATCTCGCCGCCTTCCCCGGAGCGGATCTGCGGGCCCCCGAGGTACCAGCGGGCAAAGGGAGCGAAGATGCGGATCCCCAGCCCCGTGGCCGCCCGGGCCAGCGGCAGCCCCAGCTTCCAGAAGGTCCAGTTGAAGTAGAGCAGGTGCAACAGCGAGCTGGAGCGCAGGACGTAGACCGGCGTGCCCTCGCGGGAAAGCTTCTCCAGCGCCGGGACCGCGTCCCCGGGGAAGGGAACTCCGTCGAAGAGCTTGTGCAGGAGCCAGCGGGCGAAGGGCCCGTAGCGCGGGGGCCGGACCGCGGGGAGCGCCTGCGCCGCGCGGACGAGCTGCGAGCCGGGCGCTGAATCCGCCATGGGGACCACTCTACCCGAGTGGAAGGCGGGCGGCTGCGGTCATCGGGTGGAGCAGCCCGGAGAGCCGCCCAGGCCCCGCAGCTCCGCCACCGCCTTGCCCGGCTCGGCAGCCAGCGCGCGGGCGAGCTGCTCCAGCCGGCCGGCCGCCCCGGGCGTGGCGCGGAGCCAGGCGACGCAGGCCGGTCCCGAGGAGCGCTCCAGGCGCTCGCTGGCCCCCCGGGCCTCCCGCACCTCGCTCAGCCAGAGATCGCCCGCGGCCCGCTCCAGTGCGTCCAGCAGGCCCCGGCGCTCGGCCAGCTGGCCCGCCACGTCCAGCTCCGCCTCTTCCTCGCCCAGGCCGTCGTCCTGGGCGCGGGCGCAAAGCGCGTCGAAGAGCGCCGCCTCTCCCGCCAGCTCGGCCCGGACCCAGGCCACCAGGAACGCCGGATCGAGCTGGGCGGCCATCAGCGCGGATTGTACTGGACGTCGTGGGTGGCCGTCTGGCCGGCCTCGACGGTGATCTCCGCGTCCCGCTCGCCCAGCCGCTCGTGCCAGATCTTCAGCTTGTGCGTGCCGGGAGGGACCCCCTCGATCCTGTAGGTGCCGTCCTCGCCCGTGATCGCCCAGGGGGAGAGGGGCAGGACCGCCAGCCAGGCGCGCATCCAGGGGTGCACGTCGCAGCTCACCTTGAACATCCCCTCCTTCTTCAGCCGGGTGGGGACCACGTGGCCGGGGATGGGCATGGCGTAGTTGAAGAGCTTCTCCTCGCCCGCCTGGGCGCGGACGTTGTGCAGGGCCTTGTCGCTGTTCACCACGTCGACCTGGGACCCGACCGGGGTGGCCAGGACGTGGGGGACGAAGAGGCACTGCTGCTGGTCCAGCTTCTCCTTGGGCGGCTTGAAGTCCGGAGGGAGCTTCACGTCGGGGAGCCAGATGACGGCGTTCTTGATCCCGTTGTCCTTGGAGACGATCAGCGACTCGTCTGGCTTGTTGTTCCCGCACACCTTCATGTCCCGGGTGACCGGCAGGTTGGCGAGCTTGGGGGCGAGCCCGTTGAGGGTGACCTTGCCGGCGACCGTGCCGGCGTCGGCGGCGAGCAAGAGGGCGATCAGGACCATGGGCGCTGGTGAGTAATCGAACCCGATGCCCCTGACAAGGTCGCCCTTGACAGCCGCGCGCGCCTGTCTACATTCGCGCCCCCGTTTCCTACCGGAGGCTCATCCATGGCAGCGAAGGAGATCACGTTCCACCAGGCGGCCCGCGAGCAGATCCTGCGCGGAGTGAAGATCCTCTCCGACGCGGTGGCGGTCACCCTCGGCCCCAAGGGCCGGAACGTGGTGCTGGAGAAGTCCTTCGGCGCGCCCACCGTCACCAAGGACGGCGTCACCGTGGCCAAGGAGATCGACCTGGGCGACCGCTTCCAGAACATGGGGGCGCAGATGGTGCGCGAGGTGGCCACCAAGACCAGCGACGTGGCCGGCGACGGCACCACCACCGCCACGGTCCTGGCGGCCTCCATCTATGCCGAGGGCATGCGCCTGGTGGCCGCGGGCCACAACCCCATGGAGCTGAAGCGGGGCATCGAGCTGGCGGTCGAGGCCATCGTCGGGGAGCTGAAGAAGCTGAGCACCAAGACCCAGGGCAAGACCGGGATCGCCCAGGTGGGGGCCATCTCCGCCAACGGTGACGAGACCATCGGCAACATCATCGCCGACGCCATGGAGAAGGTGGGCAAGGAAGGGGTGATCACGGTCGAGGAGGCCAAGGGCCTGGAGACCACCCTCAAGGTGGTGGAGGGCATGCAGTTCGACCGGGGGTACATCTCCCCGTACTTCGTCACCGACCCGGGCCGGATGATGGTGGAGCTGGAGGAGCCCTACCTGCTCATCACCGAGAAGAAGATCAGCAGCATGGCCGACCTGATCCCGGTGCTGGAGCAGGTGGTGCGCACCGGCAAGCCGGTGCTGATCGTCGCCGAGGAGGTGGAGGGCGAGGCGCTGGCCACCCTGGTGGTGAACAAGCTGCGCGGGACCCTGAAGGTGGCGGCGGTGAAGGCGCCCGGCTTCGGCGATCGGCGCAAGGAGATGCTCAAGGACATCGCCGTGCTCACCGGCGGGCAGGTGATCGCCGAGGAGCTGGGCAAGAAGATGGAGCAGGTGGGCCTGGGCGACCTGGGCCGCTGCAAGCGGATCACCATCGACAAGGACAACACCACCCTGGTGGACGGTGCCGGGCAGAAGAAGGAGATCGAGGGCCGGATCAAGCAGATCCGCACCCAGATCGAGGAGACCACCTCGGATTACGACCGCGAGAAGCTGCAGGAGCGGCTCGCCAAGCTCGCCGGCGGCGTGGCCGTGATCAAGGTGGGCGCCCCCACCGAGATCGCCATGAAGGAGAAGAAGGCCCGCGTCGAGGACGCGTTGAACGCCACCCGGGCGGCCGTGGAAGAGGGCATCGTGCCCGGCGGCGGCGTGGTGCTGGTGCGCGGCCTGGGATCCCTGGACAAGGTCAGGGCCTCGGGTGACGAGAAGATCGGTGTGGACATCGTCCGCCGCGCCCTGGAGGAGCCGATCCGCCAGATCGCGGAGAACGCCGGGACCGAGGGCTCCATCGTCGTCCAGAAGGT
>DATKAG010000517.1:0-2541 GCA_035498355.1 Myxococcales bacterium
GTTCGTACGAATATGACATTCCGTACGAACACACGAAGCAAGGCGGCGCGGAGGCCTGTCCGCTAGAATGGGCGGGCGCATGCCCGAGATCCGCAAGACCGTCTGCAACCGGGATTGCCCGGACGCCTGCTCGCTGGTCGCCCACGTCGAGGATGGCAAGGTGGTGCGAGTGGGGGGCGACCCCGACCACCCCGTCACCCAGGGCTTTCTCTGCTGGCGCACCAACAACTTCCTTCCCTTGCAGTACTCGCCCGAGCGGCTCGCCACGCCTCTCTTGCGGGGCAAGCCGGTCTCCTGGGAGCAGGCGCTGGACTTCGCCGCCCGCGAGCTCTTGCGCATCCGCGAGGAATCCGGGCCGGCGGCCATCTTCCACTATCGCAGCGGCGGGAACCTGGGGGCGCTCAGGCACCTCGCCGACTACTTCTTCGAGAAATTCGGGCCGGTGACCACCAAGCGGGGCGACATCTGCTCCGGCGCGGGCGACGCCGCGCAGATCCTCGACTTCGGCGAGGAGGACTCGCACGACATCTTCGACCTGCTCAACTCCCGCCACATCCTCCTCTGGGGAAAGAACCCCGTCGTCTCCTCGCCCCACCTGGTGCCGGTGCTCAAGCAGGCCCAGGCCTCGAAGCTCCTGATCGATCCCGTGTGGCACAAGTCCGCGCGCCTCTGCGACGGCTTCCTCCAGCCCCGCCCCGGCAGCGACCTCTCCCTGGCCATGGCCGTGGCCCGGCTGCTCTTCGAGCGCGGGTGGACGGAGCCGGGGTTCGAGAAGTACTGCGACAACGTCGACGCCTTCCGGTCGCTCGCCTTCACCCACGGCGTCTCCGGCTGGTGCGAGGACGCGGACCTGCCTGCCTCGGCCGCCGAGGAGATCGCAAGGCGGCTGCACGAGGGCCCCACGGCGATCCTGGTGGGCTGGGGAATGGCGAGGCGGGTGAACGGCGGGGCCATCGTCCGCGCGCTGGACGCCCTGGGCGCCATCTCCGGCAACCTGGGCGTCCCCGGCGGCGGCGTCTCCTACTACTTCAAGCGGCGCAAGACCTTCGACCACACCTTCATCGGCGGCATCGCCAAGGCCCCCCGCACCGTGCTGGAGCCGCTCTTCGGCCCCGACGTGCTGGCGGCCGCCGACCCGCCCATTCGCGCCATCTGGATCACAGCCGGCAACCCGGTGGTGATGCTCCCCGAGTCGGGCACTGTGGAGCGGGCCCTGCGCTCGCGCGAGTTCGTCTGCGTGGTCGACTCCTGGCCCACCGACACCACCCGCGCCGCCACCCTGGTGCTTCCCACCACCACCTTGCTGGAAGACGACGACCTGCTCGGCGCTTACGGCAACCATTGGGTGGGAGTCTCGCGGCCGGTGGTCCCGCCGCCACCGGGGGTAAAGCCCGACCTGCAGATCCTCCAGGAGCTGGCGCCCCGGCTCGGCCTGGACGGCGTGCTCGCGGGCAGCGCCCGCGACTGGAAGGAGCGGATCCTGCGCAAGGACGCGGGATTCACCGTGGCCCGACTGGAAACGGACGGCCCGCAGCGCAGCGCGCTCTCCCCCAAGGTGCTGTTCGCCGACCGCAAGTTCGCTACCAAGACGGGCAGGGTGAACCTGATCACCTCGGCGCCCGGGCGCTCGCGGGTCTCCGCGGAGTACCCCCTCTACCTGATGGCTCTCTCCACCGAGAAGTCGCAGAACTCGCAGTGGTCGAAGGGCCAGCCCCCCGGCCCGGCGTCCGTCACCGTGCATCCCGACGCCGCCCAGGGCATCCCCGACGGCGGCCTCGCCACTCTGGAATCCGCCCTCGGTCGCCTCTCCATCCAGGTCCGCCACGACGCCCGGCAGCGGCGCGATGTGGCCCTGCTCGCCAAGGGCGGACATCTGCGCGAGGGCCGCAACGCGAATCTAATAGCCAGGGCCCGGGCCACCGACCTGGGCGGCGGCGGCGCGCTCTACGACGAGCCGGTGCGGCTGGTGCGCTGAGCTAGCGCTTCCGCAAGCGGGCTCGCCGCGAAACGGTCCGCCGGGAAGGGCGCTTCGGGCGGCGGACCTTGCGGATTGCCATTCCCCGCACCAGTGATTCGAGTGGAATCTCGAACCGACGCCACAGCTTCGTCACCATCTGCGGGGAAAGGTCCCTTTTTCCCTGGAGGATCTCATAGACGCGCGACCGGCTCCCCAAGGCCGGGATCAGCGCCCTGGTCTGCGCCGCCGGGGTCTGGAATCCCAGTTGATCGAGCCGGAAGCGGATCGCCTCCAGGGCGCCCGGGGGAGGAATGGGATGGTGCCTCTCCTCATAAGCCTCTACCAGCGAGGTGAGGATCTCCAGGCGATCGCGCTCCCCATCCGAAGGGTGCTCGAGGTCGAGCAACCCATCGATGATCTCCAGTGCCCGCTGGAGGTCATCTCCGGAACGGATGGGAAACACCTCCAGGGTCCTGGATGCTCGCTGCGTCGATGAGGTCGTATTCGGCATGGGTGCCCACGAAACGGATGAAGACCACTGGCGGACGGTGGCGGACGACGAGACGGTACTTGTTGCCGGCGAT
>DATKAG010000518.1:0-13710 GCA_035498355.1 Myxococcales bacterium
GGCCACGACGTTCCCGCGCGCTTCACCGCCCTCACCGAGAGCTGGCTCAAGGGAAAAGTCGCCATTCCCGCCCCCACCGGCGGCATGGCCCTGGCGCACTTCGCCGCCTTGTACACGGCCTGGGGCCCCGACCGGATGGACGCCTGGCTGAAGCAGCTCAAGACGAACGAGCCGCAGCTCTACGCCACGGACGCGGATGTGCGGCAGGCGGTGATGGACGGGCGCGCCGCGGTGGGGATGCTCTCCAGCGACGAGGCGGCGAAGGCCGCCGCCAGCGCCGCGCGGGTGGAAGTCCTCTATCCCAACCAGAAGAGCATCGGCACCTTCGTGTGGCCCACGGCGCTCTCCGTCCCCAAGTCGGCGAGGAATCCGGAGGCGGCGCAGAAGCTGGCGGAGCGCCTCGCCGACCGCAACACCGAGCAGCTCCTGGTGGCCCGCGTCCCCGGCTACCTGCCGCTGCGGGCGGACATCCCCGTCCCGCCAGGCGTGAGCTCGGCGTCGCACCTGGTGGTGGTCTCGGTGGACCCGGCGCGCATCGTCTACGAGATCGGGCAGCGCAAGGCGTCGCTGGTGGCCTGGGCGGACTCCATCCCCAAACCCGTCCGCCCTGCGGTGCAGGCGCAGACGCGCTAGTCGAGGAACGAGGGATCCCGCTCCAGGCTGCGCGGCCCCACCCGGGGCGAATCGTCGATCCCCAGCAGCGCGCGCATCGGCAGCGTGGCATCCATCTCCCGCCGCGGCCGCCCCTCCCGCAGGACGTAGCGGTTCCGGCGGCCTTCGCGCTCGCGCTGCAGGTATCCGCCCTCCTCCAGCTCTGCCACGATGCGCTGCACGGCGCGCTCGGTGATCCCGATCCGCTCCGCCACCGCGTGCATGGTCAGCGACGGGTCCTGCGCCAGGCAGCGGAGGACGTAGAAATGATTGGTCAGGAAACCCCAGGTCGGCTCGCCCATGCGGCCATCCTGCACCACCCGGCGATCCCGTCCAGAAAATCGCGATCGATCATTCCGGCTTGGGCACCGGCGCGACCGTGGCCTCGGGCAGGGAGGGAAGCACCAGCGGCGTCTGCTCCGCCACGGCCAGCGCGGCCCGTTTCCCGATGTCGTCCTCCCGCGGGATCAGCCCGGTCAACCGGGTGATGACGGTCTCCAGCACCTGGAAGAACCGCAGGCGGAAGAGCGGCTCGTTCATCCATCCCACGGTGATGCAGTAGTACTTCACGTAAGGCGCGCGGTGGTGCACGGCGTGGTGATCGGGCGGAAGGACGAGGTTGGCCCGCTGCAACAGGCGCACCGCCGCGGGCGGCGTGTCCGTGTGCGCCCACTTGTGGAACTGGTTGGTGCCGAAGATGGCCAGGCACATGGAGAAGGTGGCGGCGGCGACGAAGAACCAGGCCGTCCCCTCGGGCAGGAGCGCGGCGGCCACGGCGGTGGGAGTGGAGATGAAGCAGTTGTTGCCGTTGGTCTCCACGAAGTCGTGGCGGGTGATCTCCCTGGGGTCGACGTGGTGCTCGCGGAAGGGGCGGATCAGGGCCTTGCCGATGATCGGCCAGTCCGGGGTCCCCCAGGTGTCCGCCGCCCAGTGCACCACGCCGCTGGTGAAGTCGGCCGCGAGGAACCCCACCATGAAGGCGGTCAGCGCCAGCCAGGGCGTGCTCCGCACCCGCGGGGTGATGGTCACCGCCAGCCAGGCCATGGAGAGCGCGAAGCCCGCGATGCTGGCCATCTCGAACCGGCGGACGGCGGGGCTGTAGCCCGCGCGAAGGGCCTTCCGGTCGCGGTGCCGGATGTGCAGATCGCTCATCGGGTTCGGTACCCCCTCGGGACGAGGGCAGTCTGACACAAAAAACCCATGCAACGGAATGCGTTGCGCGGGGTGGCCTTTCGGGTGAGAAGTACGCACATGCGCATCGCCCTGCTCGCCTTCCTCCTGGCCCTCTCTTGCAAGCAACAGGGGTCAAGCGATGGGCAATCCCTGCCGCCCGGGGTGACGCTGGTGAGGGTGGGCGAGAACGGATTCGACCCCGACCGCATCCAGGCCAAGGCGGGCGAGCAGATCACCCTGCGCTTCCTCCGCAAGGTGGAGCACACCTGTGCGGACGCGGTGCAGATCGAGGGCGACCCGGTGAAGCACATGCTGCCGCTCGACGTCCCCATCGACGTCAAGGTGGCCGCGCCCAGGTCCGGCGAGATCGCCTTCGCCTGTCCGATGAACATGTACCGCGGCAGCATCGTAGTGGTCGCGCGTTAGGAGGACTCCATGCACCTCGCGCTCCTGCACGACGGCCGGCCGGCGCTCCTCCGGGTCGAAGGCACGGTGGGCGCGCCGGCGGCCCTCTTCCTCCATCCCTTCCCTCTGCACTCCGACGCCTGGGAGGAGATGCTCCCGGTCGCCGCGGCGGCCGGGTTTTGCGCCGCGGCCCTGGACGCGCCGGGGTTCGGGGGCACCCCGTCGCTCGGCCGCCCGATGACGATGGATCTCCTGGCGGAGCTGGGCGCGGCGGCCCTCGACACTTTGGGGGCGCGCAAGGCGGTCATCGTCGGGTGCTCGATGGGCGGGTACGCGGCGATGGCGTTCGCGCGCAAGTTCCCCGGGCGCATGGCGGGCTCGGTGCTGATCGCCACCAAGGCCACGCCGGACACTGAGGAAGCGCGCAAGAACCGCGAGCGGCAAGCGCTGCTGGCGCTGGAGAAGGGGCCCCGGGCGGTGACCGCGGAGGTGGTCCCCAAGCTGCTGGCGGCGGATGCTCCGCCTGCCGTGCGCCGGCGGGTGGACGAGTTGGCGGCGCGGGCCAGCGCGCAGGGAGTGGCGGACGCGGTCCGGGGCATGGCGGCGCGGCCCGACTCGACGCCCGACCTCCCCGGCTGGAAGGCGCCCACGCTGGTGATCGCGGGCGAGAAGGATCAGCTCATGCCGCGGGCGGAGATGGAGAGGATCGCCGGCGAGGTCCCCGGCGCCAGGCTGGAGGTGGTCCCCCGCGCGGGCCATCTTCCCTTCCTGGAAAATGCTGCTGCGGTTGCACCGCTCCTCGGGGCGCACCTGGCCTCGCTGCGCGATCGCGCGCGCTGATCGGCCCGTGTCGCACCGGCAGGGGGGAGGTCGCACCCGCGCGCCTTGCGGGCTCCTGCGGGCGCGGTGGGAGACTCTGCCCCGACGGAAAAGGGGCCCTCCATGCCATCGACGACCTTCCTGGACGATCTCAAGAACGTGGCGCGGAACACCGCCGGCAACCTGCGGCGGACCACCCAGCTCACGCTCCTCAAGATGCACGCCCTTCCCCGCTCGACCCGCACCAAGGTGGGCATCTGCGCCGCGGTGGTGGCGATCTTCGCGGGCGCGCTGCTGCTGGGCGGAACGGGTTCGGCTCCCGGCCGGCGGACGCCTCCCGCCATCCGGGCCGAGGAGCGCGCCACGCTGGCCGATGTCCGCCCGCCCTCGCGCGCCGCGCAGCGCAGCTACGCGGTGGGCAAGGTGGAAGAGTCGCACGGCTCCTACAAGGCGGCCGCCGAGAGCTACGCCGACTCCGCCCGCCGGGGCAACGCCCGCGCCCTGAAGAAGCTGGTGGCGATGACCCGCTCCCCCAAGTGCGAAGCCCGCTCCGAGGCCGCCGACGCCTTGGGCATGCTGCGCAGCCGCGAGGCGCGCATCGCCCTGCGCAAGCTCTCCGTCTCCCGCTTCCCGGACGAATCCCCCACCCCGGGCATCTTTTCCTGCAGCAGCCGCCGCTCCGCCGAGAAGGCGCTGGAAAAGCAGCGCACCTAAGACCTGGGCCGGAATTCCGGGACACAATACGCAACTCCGCGTGCCAAGTGCGCCGCAATGCGCAATTGGCACGGGGAGTTGCGTATTGTGTCCCGGATCTCCGACTTGGGTATTACTTCCAGCCGGGGAAGGGCCAGATGGGCTTGCCGGACTGGAGGTCCTTGGGCCAGGCGGTGATGAACTTGCCGTCCTGGATCTGCTCGACCAGCATCTGGTGCTTGTTCTGGTTGGTGTAGCCCTCGTAGTCGGCGAACTTCACCGGGCCGTCCAGGGTGTCCCAGCTTCCCGAGTCCAGGGCCTCGCGGGTCTTTTCCCGGTCGCCGTTCGACTGGGCGGCGGCGTGGGCCAGGATCCACATGGCGGTGTAGGCGGTGGCGGCGTGGTAGCTGGCCTGCTTGCCGTAGCGCTCCTGGTAGGTCCTGGCGAAGTCCTTCGCCCCCGGCCAGGAGACCGCCGGCGTCCACTGGGTGCTGGAGAAGATGCCGTTCGAAACCTCCTTCTCCTTGGCGAACTGCGCGTTGGAGAAGCCGGCGCCGGCGCCGAGGAAGGCCATGGGCGAGAGCCCGATCTCCCGCGACTGGCGCATCAACAGAATCGCGTCGGCCACGTAGGAGACCATGAACACCACGTCGGCGTTCGCGTTCTTCACGTTCACCAGCGTGGAGCGGTAGTCCGGCGACCCCTTCGAGTACGCCTCGTGGAACACCACCTTCAGCCCCTTCTTCTCCGCGTACTCCTTGGCCGAGCGCCCGCCCGAAACCCCGAAGTCGGTGTTCTCGTTGAGGATGGAGATGGTCTTCGGCTGCCCGAACGCCAGCGCCATGTCCAGCAGCACCTGCGCGTAGTCGTTGGTCGTGGCCGAGACCCGGAAGACGTACTTGTATCCCTGCCGGGTGATCTCCTCCTTGGAGGCCACCGGGTTCACCAGCGGCACCTTGTAGCGGTCGGCCGTCTTCGCCACCACGCTGGTCACCGCCGAGGTGTACGCGCCCACCACTCCCACCACGTTGTCGCGCGTGGCCAGCTTCTCCATGGCGCTGATCCCCACCTGCGGCTTGCCGGTGTCGTCCTCCCAGATCGCCTGCACCTCGATGTTCTTCTTCTTCAGGTCCTCGATGGCGAGCTTGATGCCGTTGCTCAGGTCCTCGCCGATGGGGGCCTCGGGTCCGGTGAGGGAGTTGATCACGCCGATCTTCACCGGCGCGGCGGAGACCGGGAGGGAAAGGAGAAGGGCTGCGGCCGCTGCGACTCGTCCGAAATGCATGCGAGCTCCTGGGTTGGGCCGGGGCACCGGGCGAGGGCGGCATTAACCATACTGCGCCGGAATTTTCCAGCCCGCGCGGCTTGACCGCCCCCCTTGGCGAGGGTACTGAACGCCCCACCGCCGGAGGCAGCTTGGCCGCGTCGATCGAGATCCTCTACCTGCGCTACCCGGTCCACCCGAACATCTCGGTGATCCAGGTGGGACCGGGAATCGAGCGGATCGACCGCGAGGGCGACAGCTACGTGGTGCTCGGCTCGGAGGACGGCCCGCTCTCCCGCAAGAAGGTCGAGATCCCGGCCGACAACGTCGCGGCCATCCAGTGGTCGCTGGACGGGGCGGCCGCCGCGGCCCGCTGATGGAAAAGGCGGAGCGCCTGCTCGACCTGGTCGCGCTCCTGCTCGACGCGCGCGAGCCCGTCTCCTTCGCCGAGCTGAAGGAGATCTTCCCCGACGAGTACGGCGGCAACCGCGAAGCTGCCGAGCGCAAGCTCGAGCGCGACAAGGCGGAGCTGCTGGAGCTGGGCGTCCCCCTCGAGTACGTGGTCCCCGCGCCGCTCGACGAGCGCGACCTGGGCGGCTACCGCATCGATCGCAAGTCGTACTTCCTTCCCGACCCCCACCTCTTGCCCGAGGAGTCGGCCGCCCTCTACGCCGCGGGCGCGGCGGCGCTGGCGGCGCGCGACTTCCCCTTTGCCCAGGACCTGCAGCACGCCTTGCGCAAGATCTCCCTGGCCGGCGACACCCACGCGGTGGCGAGCGCGGCGGCCCGGCGCCTGCTGGTCGTGCGCCCGGGCGATCCCCGGCGCGCCGCCAAGCTGCGCGAGCTGGGGGAGGCGGTGGCGCGGCGCAAGCGGGTGCACATCGTCTACCAGGCGCCCCAGGGCCTGGAAGGCAAGGCCCCGGCCCGCAGCGAGCGCGACGTCGATCCCTGGGGCCTCGCCTTCCGCGGCGGCGCCTGGCGGCTGGTGGGCTACTGCCACCTGCGTTCCGCCCAGCGGGTGTTCCTGGTCGATCGCATCGAGTCCCTCGCCCTCAACCAGCTCAAGCCGCAGACGGCCGACTTCGAGCCTCCGGCGGACTTCGACGCGGGGGCGGCCGCCGGCCGCTCCAGCCGGCCCTGGCTGTGGGCGCACCACGCGCCGCAGGAAGTGGAGCTTCGCTTCGCCAAGGGAAGCGAGGCCATCGGCGAGCGCCTCTTCGACGCCCCGGACGGGAAGCTGGCGGTGACGAACCTCGACGGCCTCGTCCCCCAGATCCTCTCCCTGGGCGACCGGGTGTGGATCGAGTCGCCCCCCGCGGCTCGGGAGAAAGTGCGCGCCGCGCTCCTGCGCATCGCCGGAAAGCTTGAGTCCGCGGTCGATCCTGCACCCGATCCGATCCCGGCGCGGGCCGAGGAGCCGCAAGAGGCGCCGGCCCCCGACGCGCAGGAGGGAAGGCGCGAGCGCCTGCGGCGCCTCCTGCTCATCGTCCCCGCCGCCCGCCGGCGCCCCGGCGTCCGCCTGTCCGACCTGGCCCGCGAGCTGGGGCTCGACGCGGAACAGCTTCGCGAGGACATCGATCTGCTCGGCCTGGTGGGCCGCCCGCCCTTCTCCCCCGACGACCTGATCGACATCTGCGTGGACGAGAGCGACCGCGTGTTCGTGGCCCTGGACCAGAGCTTCTCCCGCCCGCCCCAGCTCACCGCGCTGGAGGCGCTGGCCCTGGCCGCCGCCGCGCAGGAGGCGGCGGCCGCCGATCCGGCGGTCGACGCCGCGCTGGCCAAACTACAGGAAAACCTCACCCCGAAGGCGCGGGAGCTGTACGCCCGGCTGGCCGGCAGGGTGGCGTCGGAAACCCCGGCCCCCAGGGGTTCCGCAAAGGTGCTGGCGAGCCTGCGGGCAGCGGCCGAGCAGCGCCGCGAGGTGGCGCTGCTCTACGACAAGGAGGGCCGGGGCGCCGCCGCCGAGCGTATCTTCCAGCCCCAGGGCGTGTTCGATCACCGCGGCGTCTGGTACGCCATCGGCCACGACGCCGGCCGGGGCGCCGAGCGCATCTTCCGCCTCGACCGCATCCTCTCCGTGCGCGAGACGGGCAACGCCTTCCCCGACCCCGGGCCGCTCGACCCGGCCCGCTTCCAGCGCGAGCGGCTCTTCTTCCCCAGCGGCCGCGAGGAGGCCGTCACCCTGCGCTTCTCTCCCGCCGCGGCGACCTGGGCGCTCGAGCGCTACGGCGCCCGCTCCCGGGCCCTGGCCGACGGCCGCATCGACGTGGAGATCGAGAGCGCCGGCAGCGGCTACGCCGTCCAGCTCGCCCTCTCCCTCGCCGGCGAGGCGGAGATCGCCGCGCCGGCGCACGCCCGCGAGGCCCTGCGCGACGAGGTGGCGCGGGCCTTGCGACGTTGGGTGGAGGAATGATGACGTCGCACATTGACAAGCGCGGCAAACGCCCCTAGAAACGCGCGCCCCCCGGCTTTGGCGCCCTGTCGCGGCGCTCCCCGGACCCGGAGGAAGAATTGGCTGCCAGAGTCTCGCCCAACGAGCCGCGCTCCACCATCTACACGGAAGCGATGGAAGTCTTCCATCGCGCCGCCGATCTGATCGGCCTCGATCGCCGCGTCCGCATGGAGCTGGAGGAGCCGGACTACGAGCACATCTTCTACGTCACCGTGAAGCTGCACACCCGGCTCACCCCGCTCGCCCAGGACGCCGACAAGTACAAGGACCTGCCCGACAGCGAGCTGTTGCCCGACGGGCTGGAGCCGCTGCTCGACGGCAGCTTCGTCTTCAAGCGGCGGGCGCTGATCGGCGCCAACGTCGCCATGCGCGACGGGGTCCTCCGCCTCAAGGGCAAGGGGCTCTACAAGGTGGTCCCCGGCCGGCCCGAGCGCTTCAAGGCCTACCGGGTGCAGCACAACCAGGCGCGCGGACCCTACAAGGGCGGCATCCGCTTCCACCAGGACGTCTCCCTGGACCTCTTCAAGGTGCTGGCGGCGGAGATGACCTGGAAGACGGCCATCGCCGACGTCCCCTTCGGGGGCGGCAAGGGCGGCATCAAGGTCGATCCCAAGAGCCTCAGCTCGGAGGAGCTGGAGGCGCTCACCCTGCGCTACATGTACCGGCTCAAGCCGCTGATCGGCCCCGACCTCGACATCCCCGCCCCCGACGTGGGCACCGACGGCACCATCATGGGCCTGCTCCTGCGCCAGTACACCGACGGCGAGCGGGAGCGGCACAAGCTGCGCGGGGTGGTGACCGGCAAGGACACCCGGATCGGCGGCTCCGAGGGCCGGGTGAAGGCCACCGGGCAGGGGCTGGCGTACTGCATCCAGGAGTGGTTCGCCGACCGGGGGACCACGCCGGCGGGAAGCACCTTCGTGCTCCAGGGCTTCGGCAACGTCGGCTCCAACGCGGCGGAGATCCTCGGCGGGCTGGGGGCGAAGCTGCTGGCGGTGAACGACGCCTTCGGCACCATCTTCAACCCCACCGGCATCGACGTGAACGACCTGGTCTCCTACGTCTACGAGAACCCGCGCAACATGCGCCGCACCGTGGCCGGGTACCCGAAGGCGCAGCAGATCTCCAAGAGCGACCTGTTCGACGTGGACTGCGACATCTGCGTCCCCGCCGCCCTGGGCGGCGAGATCACCGGCCCGGTGGCCGAGCGGCTGAAGTGCAAGCTGGTGGCGGAAGGGGCCAACGGCCCCACCACCCCCGAGGGCGACCGGGTGCTGGCCAAGCGGGGCATCGAGCTGATCCCCGACATCATCGGCAACGCCGGCGGCGTCACCGTCAGCTACTACGAGTGGATCCAGAACAAGCGCATGGAGCACTGGAGCGAGACCGAGGTGAACGGGCGCCTGGAGCAGGCCATCAAGTCGAACTACCGCATCATCCGCGACATCGCCCGCAACACCCCGCGCCGCACGGCCACGCACAACAGCTCGCGCTACGCCATCGGGAAGGAAGTGGACATGCGCACCGCCGCCATGGTGCTGGCGCTCAAGCGCATCGAGGCCCATTACCAGCTCGAAGGCTTCTCGCAATAGCTCAACGCGCGGAAACATCGGCCAGCCGGCCGCCCCGCTCGTACAGGACCACGGTGAAGCTTCGCCAGCCCGCGTCGGCGGGGGCGTCGTCGCGGGCCTTGCAGACATGCGCGTGAGCGTCGGTCGCCGAGGGCAGCGGCGTTTCGCAGGAGAATCCGTGCTCGCCCATCCACTGTCGCGCCCCCTCGATCTCCCGGCCCTCGGGCACGTAGACGAGGAGCCTGGCGCGCACGTCCTCCGCGCTCTTCGGCCAGGCGAAGGGAGCGCGCGTGGGCCCCTTGCAGGCGGCCAGCAAGAGGACCATGGGCAGAAGCCTCACGGCCGCAAAGTAGAATAGAGTCGCGGCCCTTGCACTGGACCGACGAAGACCACCCACTCTGGACCTGGCTGTTGCGCGGCTGCGCCCTGGCGACGGTGATCCCGCTCTGGTCGGCCGCGCACCTCCCCTTCACCGATCTCCCCCAGCACGCCGCCGCCATCGGCACCTTGCGGCACTGGTGGGACCCGATCTGGAAGTCGCAGGAGTACTTCACGCTGGCGCTGGGCCAGACGCAGTACCTGCTCTACTACCTCGCGGGCGCCGCGCTGGCGTTTCCTCTGGGGACGGCGGAGCGGGCCAACCTCGTCCTCCTCTCCGCCGTCGCGGTCGCCTTTCCCTACGCCCTGCGCTCCTTGCTCCGCGCCCTGCGGGCGGACACCCGCCTGGCGCTCTTCGCCTGCGCGCTCTTCTGGAGCCAGGCGCTGCTCATCGGCTTCTTCAACTACGTCGCCGCTTTGCCGCTGTTGCTCTGGGCGCTGGCGCTCGCCCTGCGTCAGACGGAGACGCCTTCGCGGCGGACGCTCTGGACCCTGGCGGCAGCGGCCGCCGCGCTCTTCTACCTGCACCTCTCCGCCTTCGTCTTCTTCGCTCCCGCCGCCGCCCTCGCCTCGGTGGGACTGCCCCGGCTCGCGCCCTTGCGCGAGTGGCCCCGCCGGCTGCTCTGGGCGGCGCCCGTCGCCGTCCTGGCCCTCCTCTGGCTGCTGAACAGCCCGGTGGCCCATCCGCAGATGGTGGGCTGGCGCCAGCCGATGACGTTGGCCTGGGAGGCGCCGGCCACCTCGCTGCGCAACGCTTTCGACGCGCTCCTCGACATCTGGCGCGGGCCCGAGGACGAGTGGTGCCTGCTGGCCTTGCTCTCGGCCATCGCGCTCCTCGCCTGGCCGCAGCGGCGCGAGCCCGAGGAGCATCCCTGGCGGCGCGGGCTGGTGGCGGTGTGGCTGGTCTGGGCGGCGGTGCTCTACCTGGCCTTTCCCGTCTCCATCGGCTGGATGTGGCAGCTCAACGAGCGGTATGCGCTCATCTTCGCCCTCCTGATCCCGCCCCTGCTGCGGCCGGCGCGCGGCCTGCGCGGGACGCTGCCGCTCCTCATCGCCGCCGCCACCGCGCTCTTCGCGGCGGGAAGCGCCTTCGCCAACATCCGCGCCTTCGAGCGCGAGGTGGGGTCCTTCGACCAGGTGCTGGCGCGGGCCCAGCCAGGGCGGCGGCTGATCGGGATGATCTTCGAGCAGAACTCGCGCTACGCGAAGTTCAGTGCCTTCCTCCACTTCCAGGCGTACTACCGGGCGCGCATGGGCGGGGTGGCCTCCTTCTCCTTCGCGGAACTGCCGCAGTCTCCCCTGCGCTACCGGCCGGAATCGGCGCCTCCTCCTCATCCGCCGGGCTGGGAATGGCACGCGGCCACTTTCCGCAACGACCTCGACGGCTACTACTACGACTACGTGCTGGTGCACGGGATGGTCGATCCCTTCGCCCGGGCCATCCCGGGCCCCTCCTGGCGCCTGCTGGCGCGGGAAGGAACGTGGGCGCTCTACGAGAAACTGCAGTGATCAGTGGACAGGGCCGCGCGGCCCCTTCTGCGGCGACTGTGGAGAAACGAACTTCAGGCCGATTCCGCGCATCCCCGCGCGGGTGGAATCCGGCCGGGAGAAGTTGATGTAGCACTGGTAGCGGACCTCGCCCTCCAGCGTCATCTCCGCCCCGCCGTGCGGCGAGGAGAAGGTCACCTTCACCCGCGTCCCCAGGGGGAAGGGCTCGCGGGTCTCGATGAACATCCCGGTATCCGTGATGTTTCGCCCGATCCCGCTGGCCACCCCGCGGTCGCCCTCCAGGAAGACGGGGAACGCCTTGTCGAACCGGGCCACCGGCGCCCCGGCGGTGAGCGCAGGCTGTACTTTGTCGATCCGGCTGGACATTCCCGCGCGCGCTCCGGCTTGGCTGGACGGCTGCACGGTAGGTGCGGGCCCGCGCTCAGTCAAGAAAGCGGGCCCCGGGCGGTCGCGCGCCGGACTGCAGCGGCATAGATTGAACGCATGAAGGCCCATCTGGGCGCCGTGCTGACTGGGGGGACCGCCGTTCTGGCGATCGCGCTGGCGGCGCTGCAGGCGACGGTGATGGCGCACGGAGCGCCGCCCGCGCAGCCTCCTACGGCGATGCGTCCGGGTCCCAGCAACCGGTTCTCGGCGCCGGCAAACCGGGCGGCGGTTCCCTGGGCTCCCTTCGACAAGGCCGAGCAGAAGCCGCTCACGCCCGAGAGCCCCGAGGGCCGGACGCCGGAACGGCGGCAGCAGGAGGAGCACCATTCTCCTCCGCCCTCGCGGTTCAGGGGGCCGCCGCGGGTGGGGCCGCAGCCGATCAGGAAGATCGCGGTTTGACGTCGACGCTCACGTTACGCTCACGTCAACGTCAACGCTCGCGTCAACACGCTGCTACTTCACGCGCACCGGCACGTACTGCGTCGCCTGCCCGTGCTTCACCCTGAGCAGCGCGGTATCCCCCTTCTTCACTCCTTTGACCGCCGTCTTGTAGTCCGCGGCCGAGGCCACCGACCGGCGGTTCACCTCCACCACCACGTCGCCCGGCTCCAGCCCCGCGTCCGAGCTGGGCGAGTCCTGCGCCACGTCGACGATCACGGCGCCCTTGGTGCCCGGCTCGACCTGGGCCCTGCGGGCCATCTGCGGGGTGAGGTCCTCCACCGAGAGCCCCAACAGGTCGCCCTTGTCCTTGTCCTGGCCGCTCTGCTTCGGCGTCCGCCCGGAGGACTCCTGCTCGTCGGGACGCTCGGCCAGCTTCGCCTCCACCGTCCGCGACTTCCCTTCGCGCATCACCTCCAGCTTGACGGTGTTGCCCGGCGGGATCACGCCCACGTCGCGGGTGAGCTGGCTGTTGTCGCTCACCGGCTTGCCGTTCAGGGCCACCACCACGTCGCCCGGCTTGAGCCCCGCCTTGTCGGCCGGACTGTCCTTCACCACGTCCGCCAGCAGCGCGCCCTTGGTGGACTTGAGCCCCAGGTTGTCCACCATGTCGGCGGTGATGGCCTGCGGCTGGACGCCGAGGAAGCCGCGGGACACCTTCCCGGTCTGCTTGAGCTGGGGGAGGATCTGCTTGATGACGTTGATGGGGATGGCGAACCCGATGGTGTTCGCCCCGCTGATGATGGCCGCGTTGATCCCCACCACCTCGCCCTTCATGTTGAAGAGCGGGCCGCCGGAGTTGCCCGGGTTGATGGAAGCGTCGGTCTGCAGGTAGTCGGAGTAGGGCCCGCCGAACTGCGTCCGCTCCTTGGCGCTGATGATCCCGGAGGTGACGGTGGCCTGCAGCCCGAAGGGCTCGCCGATGGCCAGCACGTAGTCGCCCACCTCCAGCGCGTCCGAGTCGCCCAGGCTGGCGTACTTGAGCTTGTCCACGTCCTTGCCGTCGATCTTCAAGAGGGCCACGTCGCTCTTGGGGTCGTTGCCGATCACCTTGGCGGCGAACTCCCGTGCCCCGCCCGGGGCGGTCTCGTCGGTGATCACCTTGATCTCGTCCATCGGCCGGAAGCGGCCGGGGCGGCTCTCGTCCTGCACCTCCACCACGTGGTTGTTGGTGAGCACCATCCCGTCGCCGATGAGGAAGCCGGAGCCCAGGCCTCGCCGTTCCTGCTGGTCGGGCATGGGCTGGCCGAAGTAGCGGAAGAAGCGCTCCATCGGATCCTGCGAGTCCTCGTCGTCGTTGTTGTCGTCGTCCGGCTGCTGGGGGCGGATGCGGGGATGGCCCTGGGGCAGGCGCTGGGAGACGCGCGGGTTGCGCGGCTTGATGCGGGAGTTGATGTTCACCACCACCGGCCGCAGCTGCTTCACCAGCGGGGCCAGGGAGGGCATGGGGCCCGCCTGCCGCACCGTCTCGGCGGTGCTGGGCGCCGTCGCCGCGGCCTGGGCGTCGGCGGCGAAGAGCGAGCTGTCCGCCACCCGGCGCTGGCAGGCGGAAACCAGCGGCAGGGCGACCAGGGCGGCCAGGGCGCCCGTGCAGAGTGCGGCGAGAACGGTGAAACGGCGGTGCATGAAACCTCCCAGGGAGCGGTCGCACAAGTGAACAGCGAGCGCTCCCGTGTATTTCGACGCGCCCGCAGGCGAAAGATTTTCGCCCCGGCGCTCCAATCAACCTAACCGTCAGGGCAGGGGCGTCAAGCAGCTTTGTTCGCGCGGGGATTTCACTGCGGACCTTCGGCCCCCTGCAGCTCGTCGCGGGAGGAGCGCAGATCCTCCAGCTCCACCCGCTTTCCCGCGCTGTCCAGCACCACCACCCGGGCGGCGTGCAGCGAGTAGTAGAGCAACCAGCGCTCGGCGTCGGTCAGGCTGCCGGGGGG
>DATKAG010000519.1:0-4122 GCA_035498355.1 Myxococcales bacterium
AAGGAGCCGGTCAGCATCCAGGCCTTCTTCGCCGGCAACGAGCCGGAGTACGTGGAGCTGGACCAGCGGCTGCGCCAGTACAAGGCGAAGACCGACAAGCTCTCGGTGGAGTTCGTCGACCCCTTCAAGCACCCGGGCAAGGTCAAGGAGCTGAACATCTCCCAGTCGGGGCCGCGGATCATCGTCAAGAGCGGGAGCAAGGAGTCGCGGGCCAAGGAGACCAGCGAGGAGGCGCTCACCAACGCCCTGATCGAGGTCACCCGCGGGGCGAGCAAGAAGGTCTACTTCACCAAGGGGCACGGCGAGCACGCCGTGGCCGACAACACCGAGCGCGGGCTCAAGCAGTTCGTCGACAACCTCAAGTCCGAGGGCTACCAGACCGACGAGATCCTCCTCGCCGAGCACAAGTCCATGCCCGACGACGCCCAGGCGGTGGTGGTGGCCGGGCCGGTCGCCGCCTTCAGCGAGGGCGAAGTCAAGCTGCTCAAGGAGTGGGTGGAGAAAGGCGGCAAGCTGGTGGCCCTGATCGACCCGGGCACCCAGACCGGGCTGGAAGCGGCCGTCGACGGCTGGGGCATCCACGTGGGCAAGGACGAGGTGCTCGATCCCGAGGCGCAGAACCCGGAGGTGGCCATCGCCCAGAGCTATGCCGACCACCCCATCACCCAGCCGCGCAGCTCGCCGTTCGCGCTGGCCACCATCTTCCCCCTGGCGCGATCGGTGACCAAGGCGGCCTCCTCTCCTTCCGGTTGGACGGTGACCGAGCTGGCGAAGACCGGACCGCGCGCCTGGGGCGAGACGGGGTCCATCACCAGCGGCCAGGTGAAGTTCGATCCCGGGCAGGACCTGAAGGGCCCGGTGTCGTTGGCCGCCACCGCCACCAAGGGGGAGACCCGGGTGGTGGTGGTGGGGAACTCGCTCTTCGCCTCCAACGGCTACTACCGCCTCTCCGGCAACAAGGACTTCGCCCTCAACTCCGTCTCCTGGGCGGCGAAGGAGGAGTCGCGCATCTCCATCCGGCCGAAGCAGCGGCAGGGGAACCACCTGTTCCTTTCCGCCGACCAGAAGAAGACGATGACCCTCTTCGCCTTCGACATCCTCCCCTTCGGCCTCCTCTTCGCGGGCCTGGTGGTGTGGCAGACCCGCAAGTCCCGGTGACGCGAACATGAAGCAGACCTGGAAGACGCTGCTGGGCCTCCTCGCCCTCCTGATCGTGGCTGTCGCCGTGGGCGGGATCGCGGTCTGGGCCGGCAAGAGCGAGGAGAAGAAGGCGGAGGCCAAGGAGAAGAGCGAGAAGCTCTTCGACTTCGACAAGGCCCAGGCGAAGGAGCTTCGGCTCTCCAGGGACGGGCAGGTGGTGGCCCGGGTGGTGAAGGGGGAGAAGGGCTGGCGGCTGGCCCAGCCGGTGGAAGCGGAGGCCGACGACGGGGCGGTGGACGCCCTGCTCGGCTCGCTCTCGTCCTTGAAGGAGAAGAAGGAGCTGGAGGGAGAGAAGGACCTCAAGCAGTACGGGCTCGACAAGCCGAAGCTGGAGGCGGCGGTGAAGCTGGCCGACGGCAAGGAGCAAGGCCTGCAGATCGGCGTCGACAACACCTTCGACAACACCCTCTACGCGAAGAAGCTGGACGACGGCACGGTGCGGGTGATCGACTCCTGGAACAAGACCAGCCTCGAGAAGAGCGCCTTCGACCTGCGCGACAAGAAGGTGGCCCACCTGGAGGACAGCGCCGAGGTGAAGCGCGTGGAGGTCCTGGGGGTGAAGTCGCCCTACACCCTGGAGAAGGGCGAGGGGACGAGCTGGAAGGTGAACGGGGGCCAGGGCGACGGGCCCGCCGCGGATCGGATCGCCAGCGTGCTCAAGTCGCTGCGGGCCACCGGGGTGGCGGCGGAAAAGGCCGGCTCGCTCAAGGACTACGGGCTGGACAAGCCGAAGGCTACCGTCAAGCTCACGGCCGCCGCCGGGAAGGAGACGGAAGCGCGCACGCTGCTCTTCGGGCAGGCGAAGAGCGGGGCGGTGACTCTCAAGACCTACGCCAAGCGGGAGGACAGCCCCACCGTCTACGAGGTGGACAAGCAGATCCTGGCAGATCTGGAAAAAGAGCCGTTCGACCTGCAGAACAAGGAGCTGGTCCACCTCGATCGCGAGGCCGTGCGCAAGGCGGTGTTCGAGTCGCCCACGGGGAAGGTGGAGATCGCCCGGACGAAGAGCGCGGCGCCCGACGGCGGCGTCGGCGACGAGGTGTTCGCGGTGGTCGCCCCCAAGCAGGGCCCGGCCAAGAAGTGGAAGATCTCCTCGGCGCTCTACGCCATCGGCTCGCTGCGGGCGACCTCGTTCGAAGGGCCGGTGCCGGCCGCGAAGGACCTGGGGAAGTACGGGCTGGACAAGCCGAAGACCGCCACCCTGCTGGGCGAGGGCGACAAGGTGCTGGCCCGTATCCGCATCGGTGCGGAAAAGGACGGCAAGCGCTACGCGCTCTCGGACGGGTTCGACAAGCTGGTGCGGGTGGAGAAGACCACCGTGGACGACTGGCCCTGGACGGCCGCCGACGCCTTGGAGACCCCGCCCCCCGCCCCGGTGCAGGCGAGCAAGTAAGAGGCTGAAACAGTTGCGGGAAGGCGGAAGACGGGGTATCCAACCCGTCCCGCTTTCAGTGGAGCGTCGAGAATGGCACGCGTCACCGTCGAAGACTGCCTTCCGCTCGTGGACAACCGCTTCGCCCTGGTCCTGCTCGCCACCAAGCGCGCGCGCCAGCTGATGGCGGGCGCGCGTCCGCTGATCGAGGCGAAGGACAAGCCGCCGGTGCTCGCGCTCCGCGAAGTGGCCACGGGCAAGGTCCGCTTCGACCGCCCTGTCCGCGCGGCCCTCGAGGGCCAGTACGACAACGAAAAGCTCCCGGCCACCCCTCCCCGCCGTTAGTCGGAGATCGGGGACACAGAACGCAACTCCCCGTGCCAACTCCTCAGTCGCAGACGCAGCCCGCGCCCGTCAGGTCGCGAGGGGCATCGGGGCGCTCCACCAGGCGGCAGTTCGCCCCCTGCTGCTTGCAGAGCTGCTCCGCGGTGGCGCGGCGGGCGACTGCCGACTTCGAGACGTGCTTGCGCGGCTCGGGCTTGGGGGCCGCGAGCACTACGGCCCAGCCGATGGCCACCGTCAGCAAGGCTCCGAGCAGCAGTTTCATGGTTCGTCGACTCCGGTCAGGCCGCCCAGGCCACGGCACCCTGTGCGAGGGCGGAGAACTTTTCCCCACCTGCAAGCCTGTACAGTCTCCGGGCCTCGCGCAGCAGCGCGTCCAGGCGCCCGCTGAGCACGTAGCGGGCCTCCCAGGCCCGGGCGCAGGCCGCGGCCAGCGCGGAGGCGAGCCGGTAGCGCTCCCGCTCGGGCGCCGTCAGTCCCGGCCGCAGCGCGGTGCGCTCGAACAGGCGCCGCCGCAGCTCCCGCGAGGCGCCCCGCCGCCCGGTGGCCCAGAGCTGGAGGAGGACCGCCAGGTACTTGTCGATCTCCCCCTGCGCCTCCAGCTCGAGCTGCGAGACCTGCCCGCCCTGCCCGGCCCGGTGCGCGAGGTAGAGGAAGTGCGAGACCCCTTCCGCCGCCGCGCAGAAGCCCTGCAGCCGCTCCTGCGTCCAGGGGGAAGCGGAGGGGCGCGCCAGCCAGGCCAGCACCTTCTCGTCGAGGAAGAGGGCCACGTGCAGCTCCTCGCCGTTCTCGCGCAGGAGGAGCGCCTCGTGCGGGCTGGCCCGCGGCGCATGGCGCTCGCGGAAGGCCCGGTCCACCAGGAAGTCGCGCACCGGCGCGGCCTGGATTCCGTGGACCGACTGCAAGAGCTGCTGGAGCTGGGCGAGCCCGGCCAGGGCGCTCACTGCACGAACCCCTTGCGCGGCACCACCCCCTGCCGCACCAGCATCGCCGCCAGCCGGTCGCTGCCCGTCTTCAGCCAGCGCTCGTAGAGGCGCAAGAGGCCCGCGTCGGTAGCGGCCAGGGTCCTCTCGCTCACCTCGTTGAGCAGGTCGACGAGGAGCCGGAACTTGTCCGACAGCTCCGCCCAGAGGCCGCGCTCCAGCGCGTGCCGGGCGACCGCGTCGTACGCCCGGCCGCCCATGGCGATGTAGTAGTCGACGTCCACC
>DATKAG010000520.1:0-3424 GCA_035498355.1 Myxococcales bacterium
GCTGAACTCCCCCGAGAGCGGGACGGGCTTGCGCTCCAGCACCACCGCGGTGGCCCGCGAGGGCAGGTCGCGGGGCGCCTGTGCTTCCACCGTGGCGCGGTGGTCGGCGTCCTCCCACTCCAGGGTGAAGAACTTCTGGTCCCGGTCGCGGCGAAGCTGCTCGAGCAGCGGCGGCCCCCAGCCGCGGGTGAGCTGCCACTCCAGGTCGGTGAGGGGCGGCGCCAGCTCGGGATCGAAAAGCAGGCGCAGGGCGATCAGCTCCGGCCCGGTCCTCCGCTCCTCCCAGGCGAGCTGGGCGCGGGAAAGGTTGTCCGGGCCCTTGGGGAGCTCGCACTCCGCGTGGCCCGAGGTGGGAGCGAGCAGGGCGGCGCAGCCGGCCAGGTCGGGCATGGCCCGCACCTGGGCGAAGGGCATGTCCAGGTCGAAGCGCCCGAAGCGCCGGGGTGGCACGGGCGGCGGCGCGGGCTTCTGTTGCGGCGGCTGTGCCTGCGCAGGTCCCTGCGGCAGCGGTGTGGTGGCATCCGGCCGCGGGGCAGGCGGCTTGGCAGCCGGCGCCGTGTCGGCCCGGGCGGCCTTCGCGTGCGGCGGCGCCGCGCGCAGCGACCCGGCCGCGCAGAGGACGACGAGGAAGAGGCGCATCCAGCCGCGATAATAACGCGGAGGGGAGATTCGGGGACACAATACGAAATTCCAGCAGGGTGGGAAGCCCAAGAGGTTGCGGCATCGGGACGAGCTTCCCGACCCTGTACATTCCGCGCCGGGCCTCCGCTCGGCGCGGTGTCTACTCCGGCGAGATGGTGACCTTCACCTTCGCGCTCACCTCGGCGTGCAGCTTCACCTCCACCTCGTGCGTGCCCACTTCCTTGAGCGGCTCCGGGAGGTGGATCTGCTTGCGCTCCAGCGGGTAGCCCTGGTTGACCAGTTGCTCGTGGATGTCCTTGGAGGTGACCGAGCCGAAGAGCTTGTTCTGCTCGCCCACCTTGCGGGCGAGCTTGACCTCGATGACGGAGAGCTTCTGCGCCATCGCGGTCATGTTCTGCTTCTCCTTCGCCGCCCGGGAGAGGATGCCCGCCTTCTGGTGCTCGAGCTGCCGGATGTTCTTGGCCGTGGCCAGCACCGCCAGGTTGCGGGGGAGCAGGTAGTTGCGCCCGTAGCCGGGCTTCACCTCCACCAGCGCCCCGGCGCGGCCCAGGTTGTCCAGGTCCTTCGTGAGGATGACCTTCATGTCCGCGCCTCCTACTGGTGCTGCATGACGGTGAAGGGCAAGAGCGCCACCTGCCGGCCGCGCTTGATGGCGGTGGCCACCTCGCGCTGGTGCCGGGCGCAGTTGCCCGAGATCCGCCGGGGGACGATCTTGCCCCGCTCGGTGACGAAGTACTTCAGGTCGGCTGCGTTCTTGTAGTCGACCTTGAGGTTCTTGTCCGCGCAGTAGCGGCACACCTTGCGCCGGCCGAAGCCCCGGCCGCCGCCCCGCTCCATGTCGCCCCCGCCGCCGCCTCCGCGCTCCTCGCGCCCGCCACCCCGGCCGCCGCCCCCTCCGCCCCTGCCGCCGCCGCCGGCGCGATCGCCGAACGGCATCTCCCTCTTGGAATCGTTCATCGCTTACTCCGCCTCTGGGGGAAGTTCCGCCTCGTCGCCCATCTCGTCGCGCCGGCCGCCGAACTCCGACCCGCCGAACGCCTCCGGCTCCCTGCCCCGCCCCTCGGGCACCTCCGGGTCGCCGGGCAGCTTCACGTCCGCCTCCACGGCCCGGCTGGCGGCGTCCACCTCGTCGGCGATCTTCACCGACTGGTACTTCATCACGTCGTCGGTCATGCGCAGGTTGCGCTCGAACTCCGCCACCGCCTTGACGTCGCCCAGGTAGAGGAAGCGGATGAAGATGGCGCGCAGGTTCTTCTTCACCTCGTACGCCGTCTTCTTCTTCCCCCAGTTCTCCACCTTGATCACCTTGCCGCCGTCGCGGTGCACGATGCCCCGCATGCGCTCGACGATCTTGTCCACCAGGTCCTCGGCCAGGTCGGGCTTGACCAGGAAGATGGTCTCGTACTCGCGCAGCTTGGTGCCGGGCGCGTGCTGCGGCGGCCCTCCAGCGGTCTGCGTCTCCGTCTGCTGCATCTTCGTCCCTCTTGGGTAAGCCCCCGGACGTGCCGGGAGCGAGGTTCACTTCGCTTCTTCCTTCTCTTCTTTCCGGGGGCGGCGGTTGTACTTGTTCGCCGCCGCCGCCGGTCCTTCCTTCAGCGCCAGAACCGCCGCTTCGGCCGCCAGCGGGACCAGCTCCTGCAACGCCTGCTCCTCCTCCGAGGAGAACCTCGCCAGCACCCAGTCGGCGCCTTCCCACTGCGGGGGTGGCCGCCCCACGCCGAAGCGCAGCCGCACCGTCTCCCCGCTCCCCAGGTGCTCGCGGATGCTGCGCAGTCCGTTGTGCCCCGCGTCGCCGCCGCCCTCCTTCACCTGGATGCGCCCGAACTCCAGGTCGATCTCGTCGTGCGCCACCACGATCCCCTCCGGCGGCACCTTCCAGAACCGCGCCGCCTTCGCCACCGCCTCCCCGCTCAGGTTCATGAAGCCCTGGGGGAGGAGCACGGCCACTTCGCCCGCCTTGCCCACCAGGGCCTCCCAGCGGGAACCCGCCAGCTCCGCGCCCAGCTTCCGCGCCGCCTCCTGGGCGATGCGGAAGCCGACGTTGTGGCGGGTGCGCTCGTACCTCGCGCCCGGATTCCCCAAGCCGACCAGGAGGCGCACCGCTTACTTCTTGCTGCCCTTGTCCGCCGGGGGAGCCTTGGCGCCCGCCACCGGAGCGGCTGGTGCGCCGGGAGCGGCCGGTGCGCCGGGAGCGCCGGCCGGGGCGGGTGCGCCAGGAGCGCCGGGAGCCCCGGGAGCGGCGGCAGCGCCCTCCGCGCCGGGAACGGCCGCTGCGGCCGCCGGCTTCGGCGCCTCCTCCTCCTTCTCGGGAATGTTCACCACCGCCACCGTCTCGTCCCCGCGGATCTTCAGCTTGATGCCCGCGGGCAGCTTGACGTCCCGGACGTGGAGCGACTCGGCGATCTTCAGGCCGCTGACGTCCACCTCGATCTTCTCCGGGATGTCGCTGGGCTTGCAGAGCACGGGCAGGGTGCGCGCCACCTGCTGGAGGATGCCTCCGGCGGTGACGCCCTCGGGCTTGCCGGCGAGGATGACGGGGACGTTGACCACCACGTCCTTGTCCATCCGCACCTCGAGGAAGTCGGCGTGCAGCAGGGTCCCTTCCACCGGGTCCTTCTCGTAGTCCTTGAAGAGCACCGTCCGCTTCTCCCCGTCGATCTGCAGCTCGATGACGGTGTTGAACTTGAGCGGGGTGGCGATGGCCTTCTCGATGGCCGCCGGATCGACCGCCACGTGCAGCGGCTTGTCGTAGGGGCCGTAGCAGACCGCGGGGATCATCCCC
>DATKAG010000521.1:0-9394 GCA_035498355.1 Myxococcales bacterium
GGATCTTCCGCATGGCCCCCATCCACCACCACTTCGAGCTGCAGGGGTGGGCGGAGCCGAAGATCATCGTCCGCTTCTGGATCGTCTCCATCATCCTCGCCCTCACCGCGCTGGCCTCCCTCAAGCTGCGATGAACCTGACCGGGCGACACGCTTTGGTGGTGGGGCTGGGCAAGAGCGGCGATGCGGCCGCCCGCCTGTTGCGCGCGAAGGGCGCGGAGGTGGTGGGGGCGGACGACAAGGTGCTGCCCTTCCCGGGCGAGCTGCGCCGGGTGGAGCCCGGGGCGCTGAAAGGGATCGACCTCCTGGTGGTGAGCCCCGGCGTTCCCCTCTCCCTCCTCCTCTTCGCCGAGGCCCGCGCCAGGAAGATCGAGCTGATCGGCGAGGTGGAGCTGGCCTCGCGCTTCATCGAGGAGCCCATCGTCGGGGTGACCGGGACCAACGGCAAGAGCACCACCACCGCGCTCTGCGGGCACCTGCTGGCCACGGCGGGGCTGCGCGTCTTCACCGGGGGCAACCTGGGGACGGCGCTGAGCGAGCGGGTGCTCTCCGGCCAGCGGCTGCAGGCCACCGTCTGCGAGCTCTCCAGCTACCAGCTGGAGGCCATCGTCTCCCTCCGCTGCGCGGCGGCCACGGTGCTGAACGTCACCCCCGACCACCTGGACCGCTATCCCTCGCTGGAGGTCTACGCGCAGGCCAAGGAGCGCGTCTTCGCCAACCAGCGCCCGGGCGACACGGCGGCGATCAACCAGGCCGACCCGCGGGTGCGAGGGATGCGGACCAACCCGGGGGTGCGGCGGGTCCCCTTCGACGCGCGCGAGCCGCTGCGGATCGAGGGCGCCGACCTCCGGCTGAGCGCCCCCACCCTGCGCGGGGTGCACAACAAGGAGAACGCCTTCGCCGCCTGCATCCTGGCCCGGCACTTCGGCGTTTCCCCGGAGTCGCTGCAGAGAGGGCTCGACACCTACCCCGGCCTTCCCCACCGTCTGGAGCCGGTGCGCAAGCGCAACGGGGTGGAGTGGATCAACGACTCCAAGGCCACCAACGTGGACAGCGTGGAGAAGTCCTTGAGCGCGTTCCCCGCCGGCGTGCACATCATCATGGGCGGCCGGGGCAAGGGCGCTCCCTACGCTCCCTTGCGGGAGCTGATGCGCGGGCGGGTGAAGACCATCCTCACCATCGGCGAGGACGCCTCCACCATCGCCCGGGAGCTCTCGGGGGTGGCGGAGATCGAGGCCTGCCCGGATCTCTCCACCGCGGTGGCACGGGCGGAGAAGAAGGCCCGCCCGGGGGACGTGGTCCTGCTCTCGCCCGCCTGCGCCTCCTACGACCAGTTCCGCAACTTCGAGGATCGCGGCGACCAGTTCAAGGCGCTGGTGCGGGGGCTTCCGTGAACGCCTCCGCCGCCGCCGGAACGCGGGTGTTGCGCCAGCGGGCGGGACGGCTCCGCCCGGCGCTGCGCTACGATCCCCTGCTGCTCGCCGCCGTCCTCTTGCTGCTCACCTTCGGGGTGGTGATGGTCTACAGCGCCAGCGCGGTCTACGCCAAGGCGCGGCTGGGCGATCCCCTCTGGTTCCTCAAGCGGCAGGCGCTGGGCGCGCTGGTCGGCCTTTCCGCGCTGCTGCTGGTGATGAAGATGGGCTACCGCCGGCTGGAGCCGCTGGCGGTGCCCCTGCTCCTCCTCTCCCTGCTGCTTCTCGCCCTGGTGCAGGTGCCCGGGATCGGGCATGCGGCCGGAGGCGCGCGGCGCTGGCTGCAGCTCGGCCCCCTCACCTTCCAGCCCAGCGAGCTGGCCAAGATCTCGCTCGTGCTCTGGCTTTCGCGCTCGCTTGCGCGCAAGCAGGAGCGCATCCGCGACTTCTCGGCCGGCTTCCTTCCCCACCTGGTGATGCTGGCCGTCTTCTGCGGCCTGCTCCTGCTCGAGCCGGACTTCGGCACCGCGGTGGTGCTCGCCCTGGTCACCTTCGCCCTGCTCTTCGTGGCCGGCACCCGGCTCAGCTGGCTCTTCGCCATGGCCCTGGGCCTCTTGCCGGTCGCCCTGGCGCTGGTCTGGAAGTCGCCGTACCGGATCCAGCGCGTGCTCACCTTCCTCGACCCCTGGAAGGACCCGCGCGGGCACGGCTACCAGACCGTGGAGTCGCTGCTCGGCTTCGGCGCCGGGGGATCGCTGGGCGTGGGCCTGGGGGAGAGCCGGCAGAAGCTCTTCTTCCTCCCCGCGGCGCACACCGACTTCATCCTCAGCATCGTGGGCGAGGAGCTGGGGTTCGCGGGCGTGGCCGCGGTGCTCCTGCTCTTCGCCGCCATCGTCTGGCGCGGCATCAAGGCGGCGCATGCCTCCCCCGACGCCTTCGGCTGCTGGGCGGCGCTGGGGCTGACCCTCCTGCTCGGGGTGGAGGCGCTGGTGAACGCGGGCATGGCCCTGGCCCTGCTTCCCACCAAGGGCATGGCACTGCCCTTCCTCTCCTACGGGATGTCCTCGGCCATCGCCTCCTGCGCGGCCGCCGGGATCCTCCTCTCGGTGAGCGGCGGGGCCGGAGGATTCCTCGGTCGCGGGGCGGGAGGGCAGCGATGAGGCTGCTGGTGGCCGGCGGCGGGACGGGCGGACATCTCTTCCCCGGGCTGGCCCTGGGCGAGGAGGTGAAGACCCGCCATCCCCGCAACGACGTGCTCTTCGTCGGCTCGGCCACGGGCATCGAGGCCCGGGAAGTGCCCAAGGCGGGCTATCCCCTGCAGCTCATCGACGTGGGGCCCCTCAAGCGCATCGGCTTGCTCCGGTTCTTGCGCGGCCTCTTCCGCCTGCCCATCGCCCTCTGGCAGTCGGCGCGCATCCTGCGCAAGTTCGACCCGGACGTGGTGGTGGGGGTGGGCGGGTACTCCAGCGGGCCGGTGGTGCTCGCCGCCTGGATGATGCGCAAGCCTACCGCCATCCAGGAGCAGAACGCGCTCCCCGGTTTCACCAACCGCGTCCTGGGGAGGATCGTGGACGCGGTCTTCGTCGCCTTTCCCGAGGCCCAGGCGAGCTTTCCCCAGCGCAAGACGCACCTCCTGGGCAACCCCATCCGCCGGGCCTTCCTGGACAACTACCTGCACACCAAGGCCCCCGGCGAGCGCCTCGGCCTCTTCGTCACCGGCGGCTCCCAGGGCGCCCACGTCCTCAACCTGAAAGTGGCGGAGGCGATCGAGATGCTCGCCCCGGACATCGGCGGCCGCTTGCAGGTCCTGCACCAGACCGGGGTGAAGGACCAGGCGGAGATCGCCGCCCGGTACGAGGCGCTGCGCGCAACCGGGCTGGAAGCGCGGGCGGTGGCCTTCATCGACGACATGGCCCGCGCCTACGCCGGGGCCGATCTGATGGTCTGCCGGGCCGGGGCCACCACCATCGCCGAGCTGACGGTGTGCAAGAAGCCCGCGATCCTCGTGCCCTTTCCCTACGCCGCCGACGATCACCAGACGGTCAACGCCCGCAGCCTGGTGGAGTCGGGCGCCGCCCTGCTCCTGCCCGAGGCTGGCCTCACCGCGGCGAAGCTGGCCGGCGAGCTCCGGACCCTGGAGGCCGACCGGCCCAGGGTGGCGAAGATGGGGCGGGCGAGCGGGATGCTGGGGCGGCCGGAGGCGGCGCGGGAGATCGCCGACGTCTGCGTCTCGCTCTGCCGGGATCGGCTGGTGAGGGAGGGGAGGCACCTGCCGCCGGCGAGGTCATGACGGAATCCACCGAAGCGCAGCTATTGATTATCGTAGATCGAATCGAGTACATTCGCAGTACGTGAGGGGACGAGGGCCGACGTGTTCCGCAACAAGAAGGTCAAGGTCCACTTCGTGGGGATCGGGGGAATCGGCATGAGCGGCATCGCCGAGCTCCTCTTGAACCTCGGCTACCGCGTCAGCGGCTCGGACCTGAAGGAGAGCGAGATCACCCGCCGCCTCTCCGGGCTGGGCGGGCAGGTGGTCATCGGCCACCAGGCGGAGAACGTCGCCTCCGACGTCGACGTGGTGGTCACCTCCAGCGCGGTGAAGAAGACCAACCCCGAGGTGCTGGCCGCCAGGGAGCGGGGCATCCCGGTGATCCCCCGCGCCGAGATGCTGGCCGAGCTGATGCGCCTGAAGGAGGGCGTGGCCATCGCCGGTTCCCACGGCAAGACCACCACCACCTCGCTCATCGCCACCGTGCTGGCCCACGCCAGGCTCGATCCCACCGCGGTGGTGGGGGGCAAGCTCAACGCCCTGGGATCGAATGCCAAGCTGGGCAAGGGCCAGCTGATGGTGGTGGAGGCGGACGAGAGCGACGGGTCCTTCCTCCGCCTCTCCCCGGCCATCGCGGTGATCACCAACGTGGACCCCGAGCACCTCGACTTCTACGGCACCGTCGAGGCCCTGCAGCAGGCGTTCGTGGACTTCGCCGACCGGGTGCCGTTCTACGGGCTGGCGGTGCTCTGCGCGGACCACCCGGTGGTGCAGCACCTCATCCCCCGCATCGGCAAGCGCCACACCACCTACGGGCTCTCCCCCCAGGCCGAGTGGCGGGCCGACGACATCCGCCACGGGCCCTTCCAGTCGACGTTCCTGGTCTCCTTCAAGGGCAAGCCGCAGGGCGAGGTCACCCTGCACATGGTGGGCGCGCACAACGTGCTCAACGCGCTCGCCTGCTGCGCGGTGGCGCACGAGCTGGGGATTCCCTTCAAGGTCACCGCCGAGGCGCTGAAGGAGTTCGCCGGCGTGCAGCGCAGGTTCACCGTGCGCGGCGAGGCCAGGGGCATCACCGTGGTGGACGACTACGGCCACCACCCGGCGGAGATCCGGGCCACCCTGGCCGGGGCCCGGGCCAGCTTCCCCCACCGGCGCATCGTCTGCGCCTTCCAGCCGCACCGCTACACCCGCACCCGCGATCTGCTGGGCGAGTTCGCCACCGCCTTCAACGACGCCGACAGCCTCCTGCTCACCGAGATCTACCCCGCGGGCGAGGAGGCCATCCCCGGGGTGACCGGCGCCCGGCTCTACGAGGCGGTGCGGGCCTGCGGGCACCGGGACGTGAGCTTCGCGGAGCGGGCGGAGCTGGCGAAGAAGCTGCGGAACAAGGCGCGGGAAGGCGACCTGGTGATCACCCTGGGCGCGGGCGACATCACCCACGTGGGCGAAGAGCTGCTGGGGTTGATCGGGTGATGGGTCTCGCCGCCCAGTTGCGCCGCGCGGCCCGCGGCGAGGTGATGGAGCAGGCGCCGCTGGCGCCGCGCACCAGCGTGCGCGTGGGCGGGCCGGCCCGGCTCTGGGTGAGGCCCAGCGACCCGCGGGCGCTGGTGGACGTCCTGGGGATCCTCTCCGGCGCGGGCATGCCCTGGTTCTCCCTGGGCGGCGGGGCCAACACCATCGTCGGCGACCTGGGAGTGGACGGGGCGGTGCTGCGCCTCGGCCAGGACTTCGCCTCCGAGGAGGTGGAGGAGGCCGGCGACCACGTGGTCCTCACGCTGGGGGCCGGGGCTCCCATCGCCCGCTTCCTCTCCCTGGCCAAGGAGCAGCGCGGGATCGGGGTCGCCTGGGCGGCGGGGATCCCGGGCACGGTGGGCGGCCTGGTGGCGATGAACGCGGGGACCCCGGCCGGGTGCATGGCCGACGTCCTGATCGCGGCGGAGGTGGCCACCCCCGCGGGCTTGCGCTGGATCGAGGCCAAGGACCTGCGCCTCGCCTACCGCCACTGCGAGATCCCCGCGGGCGCCGTGCTCACCCGCGCCCGCTGCCGGGTGCGGCGCGGATCGGAAGGGGAGCTTCTCGAGCAGCAGCGGGTGGCCAAGGCCGACGTGGAGCGGCGCCGCGCCACCCAGCCGCTCACCCAGCCCAACTCGGGCTCGGTCTTCGTCAACCCCCCGGGCGACTTCGCCGGCCGGCTGATCGAGAAGGCGGGCCTCAAGGGAAGGACCGCGGGCGGCGCGCAGATCAGCGAGCGACACGCCAACTTCATCGTCAACCTGGGGACGGCGAAGGCGGCGGACGTGGTGGAGCTGATCGCCCTGGCCCGCCGCACGGTGCTGGAAGCCTCCGGGGTGGAGCTGAAGCCGGAGGTGCGGCTGGTGGGAGGCTTCGACCCGGAGCTGCCGCCGGAGCTTCTGCCCCACCGCGTCCTCCCCGTGCTCGTCGGCTCCGAGCCGCCTCCGTTCGAGATCTCCGATCCGGCGAAGTCCTGCCTGCGGGTGCAGCCATGACCTTCAAGGCGTTGCAGATGGCCCAGGTGCGCAGGGCAGTGGCGGAGCGCGATCGCGCCGCCTGGAAGGCGGTGCTGGAGGCCGCGGCCCGGACGCTGGCGGCGGCCGCGGTGAGCGCGGCCCTCAGCCTGGGCGCCTGGGAGGCCTGGCAGTGGGCCACCGCCTCGGAGGCGTTCGCCGTGCGCTCCATCCGCTTCCAGGGCCTCTCCCACGCCCGGGAGGCCGACCTCTTGCAGCGCAGCGGCCTGAAGCTGGGCGCCAACCTCTTCCGCGCCGATCTCTCCCGGGCGGCCAGGGCGATGGAAGGCAATCCCTGGGTGTCCTCGGCGCACCTGGCCCGGCGGCTGCCGGGCGAGGTGCTGGCCAGCATCGTCGAGCACAAGGCGGCGGCGCTGGTGCGGCTGGGCGGCCTCTACGTCCTCGACGAGGAGGGCGAGGTGTTCAAGCGCGCCGCCCCGGACGATGCGCTGGATCTGCCCATCGTCACCGGCATTCCCCGCGAGGCCTGGGCGGAACGCAAGCCGGAGGCGCAACTGCGGATCTTCGGCGCCCTGCACCTGCTCGATGCCTGGCGGTCCGCGGGATTCGCCATCGCCGCGGTCTCCGAGGTGCGTCTGGACGAGGACGGCGGGTTCACCGTCTTCGCCCACGACGGCACCGCGGTGCAGGAGGTGCGCCTGGGGGCGAGCGACATCTCGCTGAAGCTGCGGCGGCTGGCGCAGGTGCGCGCGGCGCTGGCCCGCCGCGGGGAACGCGCCGCCCGCATCGATCTGGACAACCCGGCGCGCCCCGACCAGGCCGCCGCCACCCTGGCCGACAAGAGGTAGCCGACCGTGGCGCAGAAGAAAGGCGAAATCGTCGTCGGGCTGGACATCGGGACCACCAAGATCTGCTGCATCGTGGGCGAGGTGGGTCCCGACGGCATCGACGTGATCGGTATCGGCACCCACCCCTCGCGCGGGCTGCGCAAGGGGGTGGTGATCAACATCGACGCCACCGTCAGCTCCATCCACAAGGCGGTGGAGGAAGCGGAGCTGATGGCCGGGGTGGAGATCAGCGCCGTCTACGCCGGGATCGCCGGCGGCCACATCCGGGGGTTCAACTCCCAGGGCGTGGTGGCGGTGAAGGACAAGGAAGTGCGCCAGGGCGACCTGGAGCGGGTACTGGACGCGGCCCGGGCCATCAACATCCCCCAGGACCGGGAGATCCTGCACGTGCTCCCGCAGGAGTACATCATCGACGAGCAGGACGGGATCCGCGAGCCGCTGGGGATGAGCGGGGTGCGCCTGGAGGCCAAGGTGCACATCGTCACCGCCGCCGTCTCCAGCGCGCAGAACATCGTCAAGTGCTGCGGCCGCACCGGCTTGCAGGTGGCGGACATCGTGCTCGAGCCGCTGGCCTCCGCGGAGGCGGTGCTGGCCGAGGAGGAGAAGGAGCTGGGGGTGGCGCTGGTGGACATCGGCGGCGGCACCACCGACCTGGCCATCTTCTCCGGCGGCGCCATCCAGCACACCAGCGTCATCCCCCTGGGCGGCAACCACCTCACCAACGACATCGCGGTGGGCTTGCGCACGCCCATGGTGGAGGCGGAGAAGATCAAGGTGAAGTTCGGCAGCGCCCAGAGCGCCAGCCTGGACAAGGACGACACCATCGAGGTGCCCAGCGTGGGCGGCCGCGCCCCCCGGGTGCTCAACCGGCGGATCCTCTGCGAGATCATCGAGCCCCGGGTGGAGGAGCTCTTCCGCCTGGTGCAGCGCGAGATCCAGAAGGCCGGGCAGGAAGATCTCCTGGCCAGCGGCGCGGTGCTCACCGGCGGGACCACCAATTTGCACGGGATGCCCGAGCTGGCGGAGGAGGTGCTGGGCCTGCCGGTGCGGCGCGGGCTGCCCCGGGGGATCGGCGGCCTCACCGACGTGGTGAAGAGCCCGCAGCACGCCACCGCGGTGGGCCTTCTCCTCTACGGCGCGCGGCAGGGCAAGGAGAACCGCGCCTACCTGGGGCAGGGCGACGGGGCATCGATCCGCGAACGGTTCCTCAGCTGGGTGAAGGAGCTCTTTTAGGAGGGTCCATGGACGAGACGACGACGACGAACGAGCTCGGCGCGAAGATCAAGGTGGTGGGGGTGGGCGGCGGCGGAGGCAACGCGCTGAACACGATGATCCTCGCCGGCCTCACCGGCGTGGACTTCATCGCCGCCAACACCGACTGCCAGGCGCTGAACCACAACCGGGCGAAGACCAAGGTGCAGCTGGGGGCCATGGTCACCAAGGGCCTGGGCGCCGGCGCCAACCCGGAGATCGGGCGGCAGGCGGCGCTGGAGGACCGGGAGAAGATCACCGCGGCGCTGGAAGGGGCGGACATGGTGTTCGTCACCGCCGGCATGGGCGGCGGCACGGGGACGGGCGGGGCGCCGATCATCGCCGACATCGCCCGCAGCCTGGGGGCGCTCACCGTGGGAGTGGTGACCAAGCCCTTCATGTTCGAGGGCAAGCGCCGCCTGAAGCAGGCGGACCACGGGATCGCCGAGCTGAAGAACGCGGTGGACACGCTCATCACCATCCCCAACCAGCGCCTGCTGGCGGTGGCGGACGAGAAGACCACCCTGCTCGACACCTTCAAGAAGGCGGACGAGGTGCTGCTCAACGCGGTGCAGGGCATCTCCGACCTGATCACCATCCCCGGCCTGATCAACGTCGACTTCGCCGACGTGCGCACCATCATGAGCAACATGGGGGTGGCGCTGATGGGCACCGGCACGGCCGGCGGGGAGACCCGGGCCCTGGCGGCGGCGAAGATGGCGGTGGAGAGCCCGCTCCTGGAGGACGTGCAGATCGACGGCGCCACCGGCATCCTCATCAACATCACCGGCGGGGCGAACATGACGCTGGTGGAAGTGAACCAGGCCTGCTCCCTGATCCAGGAGGCGGCGCACGAGGACGCCAACATCATCTTCGGCAGCGTGATCGACGACGAGATGGGCGACCGGCTGAAGATCACCGTCATCGCCACCGGCTTCACCTCCCGCGACGCCCGGCGCATCGAGCGGACCGACGCCACCCGCCAGGTGCGCGGCCCGGCCCAGGGCACGCTGGCGATGCCGCACGCCCAGGAGCCGGCCGTGGCCCGCCACCCCGTGGCGCAGCGGACGCCGGAGATCCAGCGCGCGCCGACCCCGGCGCCGGGCACGCCCCGGGCCACTCCCGC